>JAYEOA010000066.1:0-3324 GCA_034722515.1 Thermodesulfobacteriota bacterium
GAAAGAATTGACCTGATTTTCGAAGGGATTACGACAGCACCTTCTTTGGCTATCTGCGTCAAGCTCTTACGGGGAAAGAATTGACCTGATTTTCGAAGGGATTACGACAGGGGGGCAATTGATAATGGATAATTGATAATGGATAATGAAGTTCAAAGACACAACTACAACTTCTCCAACATTGAGATTTTGACAGGTTTTCGCTATCAATTATCCATTGTCAATTATTAATTGCCCTTCAACTATCCATTATTAATTGCTCATCGATCATTGTTTTTTAGCAATTACTTATAAATGTGGATTTTATGAAAAATGTGATTAAAGAAAAATCTTTTCAGTTTGCTTTGCGGGTTGTGAAGTTAAGCAAAATCCTTGAAACACGACGAGAGTATGTTCTTGGAAAGCAGTTGTTGCGCTTTGGTACTGCAATTGGCGCTTTAGTAAGGGAAGGGGAGCATGCTGAAAGCAAAACCGATTTTATCCATAAAATGTCAATTGCCCTGAAAGAAGCCAACGAAACTGACTACTGGATAGAGCTGTTATTTGGATCTGAAATTATTGTTAGTAAGGAATATAATTCTATAAATGCTGATATTGTTGAAATAATTAAGTTACTTACATCGATAATCAAAACAAGCAAAAGGTCAATTGATGGTTGAAAATGGATAATGGAGAATGAAGTTCAATAACAAGTTCAATGACGAAACCATCACTAATTAGCAGTGAGATTTTGACTGGTTTTCGCTATCAACTATCCATTGCCTTTCAACTATCGTTTGCTTAATTGGATTTTAATTATGGTTGTTTACGTATCCTCACAAGGTAGTAAGGTCTCAAAAGAGGGGCGACATCTGTTGGTTAAATCGGTTGATGGTGTTGTTCGTACTCTTTTTGTGCATAAATTGGAACAGCTTGTATTGTGCGGTAATGTAACCCTTACTCCACAAGCGACGCGATTGTTGCTGTATGAAAATATTGACACGGTTTTTTTGCGTACCGATGGGCGTTATGTTGGTCGATTATCAGGCGGGGAGAGTAAGAATATATTTTTACGTCGGCAGCAATTTCGCCGTATTGATGATGAAGTATTTGTTTTGAAAACAGCACGTACTGTGGTTGAGGGAAAATTAACCAATCAATTACGGGTATTGCAACGGTTGAAACGTTCCCAAAAACTGCAACATTTAGAAAAACCGATTGCAGCAGTAAAAAATTGTATTTACCGCTTATCTGACACAAAAACCCTTGAACAGGTGCGGGGAATGGAGGGTGCAGGTTCATCGGCATTTTTCCAAGGGTACAAGGGTGCATTTCATCAGGAACTCGGATTTCGCCGTCGAATTAGAAGACCGCCTACCGATCCGGTTAATTCAGTATTGTCATTGTTGTATACCTTTTTAATCAATCGTGGTTATGCGGCAGTTCGCTTGGCGGGGTTGGATCCATATCCCGGTTTTTTGCACAATCTGGAATATGGCAGGCACAGTTTACCCCTCGATTTAATTGAGGAATTCCGAACAATTCTGGCGGAAACCCTTACCCTTTCATTGTTTAACTTGAAGGTGCTTAAAGCTGATGATTTTTATGTTGAGGAGCCGATTTTGCCTCAAATAAATGAAAAGCTGGACAATGATATTGAGCGAGCATGTCATGATGCGCTGGGGATGGTTAGTGGTGAATCCGCTCAACAGCAGCAGGAGGTTGAGGAGGAATTGTTTGATTTGCCTGATCAACGTCTTGGTGAAAATGGTGGTGAGGCAGGTGCTCGTAGCGGAAAGGGGGCGGTGCGCTTGAAGAGCGATGCCTTTAAAAAGGTGATCACGGCTTTTGAAAAGAAATTACAGACTGAGTTTTTTCATGCTGTTGCTCAAAGGCGGATGACCTATGCCGATGCTCTGGTTTTTCAGGCTCGTCAGTTGCGCCAGGTTATTGAAGGTGAAGCTGACACCTATTTGCCTTTGTTATTGAAATAGGACGGGTGATGTTGGCTTTAATTTCATATGATATTGTCAAAAACAGCACCCGTTCTCGATTTCACCGTTTCTTGAAAGAGTTTGGTTTGAATACCCAAAAATCAATTTTTGAATGTGAAATTGATCGCTTAGCTTTGCATCGAATTAAGGAGTATGCCCAAAAGCACTTAGATGCTGATGAGGATAGCCTGATTATATATACACTTTGTCGGCAATGTCAGGGCAAAGTTGCTGTTTCAGGTCAGGGGATAAAATTGATGACTGTAGATTTCATGGTGATTTGAATGGTGATGATTGTTGCATACGATATTGCACATGCCCGTCGTCTTAGCCGGGTAGCCAAGGTGCTGCTCGATTATGGATTTAGGGTGCAAAAATCTGTTTTTTATGTGCAGATCAACGATAGGCAGTTAAAGGTACTGCGTGAGAGAATTGAAAAGATTATTGATCCAATTGAGGATGGCGTTAAATATTTTCCGTTGTGTAAACGCTGTGCAGATGCCGATTTTGTGATTGGTGCAATGCTTAATTATGATGGCAACGAAACTTTTGTTGTGGTGTAGCGCATAGTAGAAGGGATTATTTATGCGAGGTAAGCGATGTATGCTAAACAGCTTATATATGTTTGGTGCGTAGGTTGAAAAGTAAAATCGTAAGTCGCGGTAGGGATATCGGTTGCCCGATACCCCCCCCCGCACAGATCCCAAGCTTGCGGAATTACCGCACTGGGCTCCTGCCTTAGGTCAGACGCAGAGACGTTGATTCGGGTATGGGTGTTGTACTTTGGCCGTGGGAATCCACTTTATTATCTGTCGCTGCATACGATCCCACGTCAGGCTTCTACCTTTATGGCTTCGTCTGCGCAGGGCGTGTAGCCATGCTCGCACGATTTGTGTTCGGAAGGTATCCAATGCTTTTCGGTTGCCGGGGACTCCATGATAATTGCTAATTTGTTTTGTGCTGACCAATTGATTGATTTACTTTTATTCGATGGCACGGAAATCCCCTTGTTCAGATAGTCGTTTTTCCATTTATAGAGGGTGGATTTTGCAACACCAGTTTCTTTACACAGATCAGTGATAATAACAGAAGTTGGCGGTAACATTCTTCGAACAATAGCTTCTTTGGCTTCGAGTGAATAGTGTTTTTGCATCAGATTTTTCTCCATTCGCCCTTGTAGCTTTTAGATTTTATTTGAGGCGAAAACTATCCTGACACATAGGGAACCCGATGGTCGCAAAGATGCCGCCAAAAATAGAACACCGGCAAACAAGCTGACAGAACCAGAGCGAGAAACAGTTCTGGGCGTAATCAATGAATCTCGCTTCGCCAGTTTAACACCCAGTCAAAT
>JAYEOA010000067.1:0-3296 GCA_034722515.1 Thermodesulfobacteriota bacterium
CGACTGTTGACTTAGTATCTAGCGTTACAATCGAAAGCACGGATATGACTTCGCTTAACTTGTTTAATTGAAATGAAACTTGTAACTTGTATGATTCATTTGGCTGATATCTACGTATTAAATTAGCTGATACGAATGGTTTTGTAGAGAAAGTTTTTGAACTTGTAAAAGGTTTTTCGCTCAACATCTTCTGTACTGCGAGCGTCACAGGCTTTGAGCATTGCTGCGATGCGCGGCATGTTGTTGGCTCCCCGTTCCCGAGCCAGATTTACCACCGCCGCCACGATATCGCGTGAAATCTGGCTGCTGGAGTAGGGGGTGTAGAGGGCAGACCAGAATGTTTCTTCGCCGGAGACAATAGATTCAAAGATCTGACCGGTAATCTGCTCGGTTAAGATGGCAGTAGGAGGCGTTAGTTGTTGATTGGGTGCCGTTGATAGGACTCTGCGGATATCGTCGCCGCCAATCACTTTGCCCTGACGAAAAAAAAGTGCTCGTAGCAGGATGGAGCGCAGTTCACGCATATTACCCTGGTAGTGATGTTCCTTGAGCACCTGCAGGGCGGCACTGTTGAGGGTTGGTGGATCCGTTTCAAGCTCATCAGCCTGTTTGTAGACGCGGAACAGTTTGCCGAGGAAGTGAATACTTAAGTCGGCTATATCGTCGCGTCTTTCGTTGAGTGACGGCACCTCCATGGTTAATTCCGATAAGCGGTGATAGAGGTCTTCGCGGAACGTTCCTTCGTTTATAAGTTTATGCAGGTTTTTGTTGGTGGCGGCAATTAGTAGTACCCGTGCATAGCGGGTTTTGTTTTCTCCCAAGCGGACAAAACCACCATTGTCAAGGAAGCGCAATAGCTGAACCTGAGTCTTCGGATCGGCATCGCCGATCTCATCTAAAAATACCACGCCGCCGTGAGCCTCTTCCAGAATCCCCTTGCGGTCGGTGTGGGCGCCGGTAAAGGCACCACGTTTGTGACCAAACAGCTCCGAGTAGGTCAGCTCACCGCTGTAGGCGGCAATATTGCTCTTTTTCACCGGTAGTTCGCAGCGACTATCGATCTGGCTCTGGTACATTTCGTTCAGGCGTGAGTAGATATTGTTAAACAGAAACTCCTTGCCGCTACCGGTGTCACCGGTGATCAGAATTGATGGTAGCCCCAAGGTTGCTTCCTCTGAGTTTTTCTTAGACCATGATGCCAGTCGGTTGAAGATCGGCGGGGTGATGGTCTGGATAAAGGTGACCATCTCACGGGCTTTTTTCGAGTTGCCGATGATGTTGCCCAGTTTGTACGATGAGACCTTCGGGTCTTTGTAGCCGACATCTGAACGTAGGTGGTTGACCTCGCCGGTGAGGGCTTCGATTTGTTGCAGATCGGCCAGATAGCGTGCGATCATCCGTTCGATGATCTGTAGAATTCGTTTGTGTTCCTCGGTAAAGTAGTAGGGACAGAAGCTGTCGAGGCAGATTACCGCTAACACCTTCTCGTTACTGATCACCGGCACTGCCAGCTCACTTTTGATGTTACCGTTTAAGCTGCGGTAGAAGTTGTCTTCAGCGTCGATGTTATCGGTGTTGTCGGTCGATTGGATTTGGCCACAGTGCGCCGAGTAGCCGGTCAGGCTGCGTTGTTCCGGCGCTAGTTCGTAACCACCGATGCGTATGGGGGGGATGTTTTTCTTGCGCCACTCCTTGTTCTTGGCTCCAAGTACCCGACCGGCGGCATCTTCCACTACCAGCCAGTTGCCGTCTTCTAGTTCACGCATTAGGGCAATACTGCCGGTGTCGGCACCGATCAGTTCTGTTGCCTTGGACAGCACCCGGTTCAAAAACGGTTGTAATCCATCGAAGCGTTCCTGAAGCAAGTCATTGATCTCGGCGAGCACTTGAATCTCCATGTGCTCGTCACCGATCTCCTGAATGACCCGTTCCGCCATCTCCGCATGTGCTTCCAGCAAGCGTCGTTCAAACTCGGTAAAGTTGTAGCCCTTGTTGGTGTAGTAGTTGACTACGCAGATAATTCGCTTGGTGTGGGCTTTGTAGCGGGGCACCATGTAGAGAGACTTCAGGCCGAGTTGCTCGGTCAGGTAGCGTTTTTGTAGTGCTTCTTCACTCAGGTTGGGGAAATAGAGTGGTTCAAGGAAGCGGTCATCGGTGATGATGCCGTTATCGTCAATGTAGCGTGATAGGAGTGAATCGCCTTTGCGTAAGCTGATCAGTTGTTCTTCTTTGTAGAGTTTTTTCGCTTCCCGTTCTTCCGAGTATGAGGCAAGGATTTGCAGCCCTTCGGCGTTGCTTTGAGCACTCAATGGTGAAGGGATTAGTACCGAGGCTAAGGAGAGATTGTCGATAAGCCGTACCGCCGATTTTACCATGTAGAAGGCGGCCTCGAGTTTTTTTCGTTCGTCAACGCGGCGTGCTAACACCAATTGCTGATGGTATTTGCGTGCCATATCCAGAGTTGGAATGACTTGAGCCAAAAAATGGATCAGCTCGCGGCGGTGTTCCGCCGACGGAATCTGACCGATGTGTCCGCTGTCAACGCACAGAACACCAATTGCCCGCTCATTGTGTAGCAACGGCATTATGTGGCTGGCACAAATCTGGAAGCGTTCGGCAAACTCCCGTGCAGTGTCGCTACGCAGTGTAGTGAGATTTTTCAGGGTGGTTTCCTCTTGGGATGCGTAGACGCTTGAAACCAGAAATGCGTTGGTGTTAATGGGAAAGTTCAAGTTCGATAGTTCGTCGGCATGAAGTCCTGTTGCGCTAACGCAGGACAAACTGCCGTTGGTGAGATCTTCCAGATAGATGCGGCAGCGGTTTTGCTGTGTCAAGTGGTTCACCGCTTCGGCAATAACATGGAGTATGTCAGCAATATTTTCTTTGCCGTAAGTGTTTATTTTATCAATATATTGTGCTGATTTTGATTGTGTTGGCGTGTGCATTGAGATCTCCATGTGGACAAACTGAGTAGTTAAACAACTCAGATAGTATACTCGTTGTTATGTTGGAAGTCAAAATGCGCTTTCGCCGATAAAAAACGGCGGGCATTATGCAAGGAATTTTTCCTGTTGGTTAGTGGTGTGTTTGGTGGAGTGATGTTGATGTTAGGATATTTAGTTGAGAAGGGCTAGTTTTGACAACCTAAAATTGACTTTAGAAGATATATATGGTTCTTTTGAATTTCATATGGGTAAGCAATTGACATTTACCTGAGATAGATCTAATTTTCCTGTCAGTAAATACGAGATTGTTTTAAAATGTTTCTTTTTATATCCTCGCGCTTTTCTTTTAGC
>JAYEOA010000068.1:0-15322 GCA_034722515.1 Thermodesulfobacteriota bacterium
CCTTGTCTTCTTTTGGAATGTTTTTTGTGATCTGATTGAATGTATGTTTCATGCTTGGCATGATACAAGATCAGATCGTGGAACGTACGGCTTTTTTTATTTTACCACTACTTTTGGAGAAGTTACGATTTAACCACAGAACTTAATGCAACGTATAAACGCCTGCTTCGCCAGTTTGCTGGTTGAACACTTGGGCAAAATCGATTTGGGGGATGTGTAATGGTGGAAATCCGGCACGACGGCTGATGTCGGCAACCACTTCACGCATATAGGGAAACATTACCATTGAGCAATGGTTATTGCACAATGATTCTAGTTCATAACCGGTTATGTTGCGGTTTAATTCAAACATACCAATACCTTCAAGATTGACAGAAAAAGGAGCTGTCTTTTCATTGAACTTGATAGTCAGGAATACCTTTAGGCGATCGTTATTGGATTCGTGGCGTATTTTGAATTCAGTGCGCACCTTGGTCTGCCCCTGATTGTTGAATTGATTGTTGGTGGCAAAATTCAACTTGACGATACGAAAGTCGATAAATGAAAAATCAGATAATGAAGTCATGCAGCGAATTTAGCACTTCAGATCGGGTGAGTGCAAGGAGATCATTCAATATTTTATAGGTTGAAGGTTTCTGTTTTTACATCGTGAACATATATAGCAGGAACCAGGGCGTTATTGTTTTGCGCGTTGAATGTAGGTTTGTGCTGGCAGAAAAAATTGGCTGCCGCAAAAGATAAACTGGAAACAGTTATTAAAATCAACAGAATTGCCAATAAATCCTCGGAAAAATGTTTAAGACGATTTTTGGTATACGGCTGGCGTAAAATGGAGTTCGATTTATAAAAGATGTTCAGAGATTTGTTCATGACTGACCTTGCTTTCTTGTTTTTTTATACATGATTAGAATAGAAGACAGCGAAACCTTATTAATCTTATCGGGCAACATAGTGCGAAAGATTAGGATTATTTCTTTACAAAAAAACCGAATCTGATTACTCTTACACGCTTCAAAAATGTTGCATTACACGAGGACTTAATGAATCAGAATATTATTCGCAATTTTTCCATTATTGCTCATATCGACCATGGTAAATCTACCCTTGCAGATCGTCTTCTTGAAGAGACCAACACCATAACTGCACGGGAAAAAACCGATCAATTTCTCGACAAGATGGATATAGAGCGTGAGCGCGGGATCACCATTAAATCTCAGGCCGTATGTTTAAACTATAAAGCAGATGATGGTAAGGACTATATCCTTAACCTGATCGATACCCCGGGGCATGTTGATTTCACCTATGAGGTCAGTCGTTCGTTGACGGCCTGCGAAGGAGCATTATTGGTTGTCGATGCTTCTCAAGGGGTTGAAGCTCAAACGCTGGCGAATGTATATCTGGCGATAGATGAAGATCTAGAGATTTTTCCGGTGCTGAATAAAATTGATTTGCCGGGTGCAGAGCCGGAGCGAATCAAAGAGGAGATTGAAGATATTATCGGTCTCGACACCTCTGATGTCATTGTTGCCAGTGCCAAAGAGGGGATAGGTATTCACGAGATTCTGGAACGGGTTGTTAAACTGGTGCCTCCTCCCACGGGTGATCCGGATGCGCCTCTCAAGGCGCTGATCTTTGATTCCTGGTATGATTCCTACCAGGGAGTAGTCGTCATGATCCGTATTGTAGATGGCGAGCTGAAAAAAGGGGATAAAATCCAATTGATGGCCAGTAAGGGCACTTATGAAGTATTAAAGGTTGGGGTATTTGCTCCCGGACCAGAAATACGGGACTCGTTAGGTGCCGGAGAGGTTGGTTTCATGATCGCCGGAATCAAGGTGGTGCAGGATGCCAAGGTGGGTGATACTATTACTCAACTGCACCGACAGGCCGACAAGGCTCTCCCCGGCTTCAAAGAGATACACCCGATGGTGTTTTCGGGATTGTATCCCATCGACACCAGTGAATATGAACTGCTGCGTGACGCTCTGGAAAAATTGCAGCTCAACGATGCATCTATTAGTTACGAACCAGAAAATTCTATGGCGCTAGGCTTTGGTTTTCGCTGCGGCTTTCTCGGTTTACTGCACATGGAGATCATTCAGGAGCGCCTCGAACGCGAATTTAATATTGATCTGATCACCACGGCACCAACGGTTGTGTATAATGTGACCTCGGTTAAAGGTGAGTTGCTTAAGGTCGACAGCGCCAACAAACTACCTGAAGTGCAATATATAGATAAAATTGAAGAACCGTTCATTTTGGCCTCTATCCATGTGCCCAACACATTTGTTGGTTCAATTCTGGCGTTATGTGAAGAGAAGCGTGGTGTGCAACGGGAGATCAAGTATCTCACCGAAACCAGGGTGATGATTGTCTATGAGTTACCCCTGAACGAAATTGTAATGGATTTTTATGACCGACTTAAGTCTATTACACGCGGCTATGCATCCCTTGACTATGCGCATCTCGATTATCGTCCCAGTAACCTTGTGAGGATGAACGTGATGATTAATGGTGAGGTTGTCGATGCATTATCGCTGATTGTTCATCAGGATAAAGCTCAAAGCCTCGGGCGCATATTGGTTTCCAAAATGAAGCAATTTATCCCGCGACAACAGTTTGTCGTTGCCATTCAGGCCGCCATTGGCAGTAGGATTATTGCTCGTGAGACAGTGAAGGCGCTACGTAAAGATGTTACTGCCAAGTGTTACGGTGGTGATATCAGTCGTAAACGTAAATTGTTGGAAAAACAAAAAGCGGGGAAAAAGCGCATGAAGCAGATCGGTAGTGTCGAGTTGCCCCAGGAAGCCTTCCTTGCCATACTTAAGGTTACAGATTAACTAATATGAGTAAACATGATGAAATAACAACAGAAAAAGTTGTAAAAAAACCGTGGTATCGTGAGTATGCTGAAGCATTGTTTGTAGCGGCAATACTGGCATTAATTATCCGCACCTTTGTGGTGCAAGCCTTTAAAATACCTTCAGGATCTATGGAAGATACACTGTTAGTTGGCGACCATCTTCTGGTGTGCAAGTTCATCTACGGAACAAAAATACCCTTTATGGATCAATTTGTGCTGCCATTAACCGAGCCAAAGCGTGGCGATGTAATTGTCTTTGAGTTTCCTGAAGATGAGGGGAAGCCATGGTTGCAACGGCGCGATTTTATCAAACGTGTTGTCGGAATACCCGGAGACGTGATTGAGGTGCGTAATAAAAATGTCTACGTCAATGGCAAGCATCAACTCCTTGAACAAGAGATTCACAAGGAGTCCTCGCTTATTTTGCCAGGAACACAAACTTCACCACGGGATCGGCGTGATTTCATGCCGACGGTGACTGTACCCGAAAGTCAATATTTTGTGATGGGTGACAATCGAGATCGTTCTTACGATAGTCGTTTCTGGGGTTTTGTCGATCGTTCCAAAATCAAGGGCAAAGCTTTTATTAAATACTGGTCGTGGAATAGTGAGAAGACCATGCCTAGATTTGATCGCATTGGTCGGTTGATCGAATGATGTGGGGATACTGAGTAATTTATGTAACTATTCAGCTTGATGGGTATCCAATCTGCCATATGCTTAGTAGCTACTAATTATAGTAATGATTTTTTTTAAATAGGTTGTAGTTTCCTCAGCGAAATCACAACCTGTTTTTGTATATTCTTTTTGAGGTTATGATGGCTGCTCCAACGCCGATGATGCGCCAATATCTAGAGATAAAAAGTCAATATCCCGATGCTATTCTATTTTTTCGTCTCGGTGATTTTTATGAGATGTTTCTTGATGATGCGGTGACAGCGTCACGGGTGCTGGATATCACCTTAACTTCGCGCAACAAAGGAGCCGATGATGAAATACCTCTGTGTGGCATTCCTTATCACAGTGCTCCGCCGTACATTGCTAAACTGGTAGAGCATGGTCACAAGGTGGCGGTGTGTGAACAAGCAGAGGATCCCAAAGATGTTAAGGGGATTGTTCGCCGTGAAGTAGTGCGCGTAGTAACGCCGGGGATGGTAATGGAAAACGCATTGCTAACCCCGGATGAAAATAATTATTTACTGGTTATTGCTCGCTCCGAAAGTGGCTTCGGTGTCTGTGTTTTAGATATCTCCACCGGTGAATTTCGGGTGACGCAGGGCAGTGATATAACCGATGTTCGGCGCGAAATATCCAGTGTTAATCCACGCGAGATCGTTGTAAATGAAGAGGATAGGGAGTGGTTAATCGGTGAACTGGAGTTTGCCGTGCAAGATCGCATGTTAAATTCATTGCCCGAGTGGGTGTACGGTTGCGAAGATGCGACGCGTCGTCTCACCCGTTTTTTTAAAGCAGATTCTCTCGATCCCTTTGGTTGCCAAAATCAACCAGATGCCATTTGTGCTGCCGGGGCGGCTCTGTACTATGTCGAAGAAACTCAAAAATCGACGGTGGAGCATATTCGCACCCTGAGCACCTACCACGTGAGTGATTTTATGGTGCTGGATGATTCCACTCGCAGAAACCTTGAATTAACGACCACGCTGGTGGATGGCAAACGCAAGGGCTCACTGTTGGGGGCGTTAGATAAAACCGTCACTGCTATGGGTGGGCGCAAGCTGCGTCACTGGATCAATCAGCCGTTGCTGGAGTGCCAGGCAATTAGTGATCGTCATGCTCTGGTTGCGGAGCTGGTAAAAGCACCATTATTACGCGAAGATTTGCGTGATTGCCTTGATGGCGTTTATGATCTGGAGCGCTTGACGGCTCGCATCTCCATGGCTAGTGCCAATGCAAAAGACCTGATCGCTCTGTGTTCATCATTGGAGCAACTGCCCACACTGCTAATCCATATTGCCATGTTGAGCTCGAAACTGGGGCAACAGTTTCACACTGATATTGATCCATTGGTGGATATTGCCGAACTGATCGGTGAATCTATAGCTGAAAATCCTCCATTTGTTATCCGCGATGGGGGATTGATTCGTGATGGCTATTCAAACGAATTGGATGAACTTCGTTCGATCAGTCGCGAGGGGAAGGGTTGGATTGTACGCCTGGAAAAAACTGAGCGAGAACGTACCGGCATCACCACTCTGAAGGTGCGCTACAATCGGGTGTTTGGTTATTTTCTGGAAGTACCTAAAAGTCAGATAACCAAGGTGCCGGAAACTTATGAACGCAAACAAACACTAGCGAACGCTGAACGTTATTTTACCCCAGAGTTAAAGGAACACGAAGATAAGGTGCTCGGAGCACAAGAGAAGCTGGTCATTTTGGAGTACGATATCTTCCAAAAAATACGGGCGCAAGTGGCCAGTCATGGCGCTCGTATTCAATCAACAGCTGAGGCGATCGCGCGATTGGATGTGTTGTTGAGCTTTGCCGTGATCGCTCACGAACGCAACTACACACGTCCGGTAATGGATGAAGGCACCTTGTTACACATTGAAGAGGGGCGTCACCCTGTTATTGAGTGCATGAGTTTGTCGGAACAGTTTATCCCCAACGACGTCCATCTGGATACGACCTCAGATCAACTATTGATCATCACCGGCCCAAATATGGCGGGTAAGTCAACCTTTATGCGTCAGGTGGCATTAATCACCCTGATGGCTCAAATAGGTTCGTTGATTCCGGCGAAATCGGCGCATATCGGTGTGGTTGATCGCATTTTTACCCGTGTTGGTGCCAGTGACAATCTGGCACGTGGTCAATCGACTTTCATGGTTGAAATGAGTGAAACAGCGCATATTCTAAACCATGCCACCTCCAGTAGCTTGATTATTCTCGATGAAATTGGCCGTGGCACCTCAACCTTCGATGGTGTTAGTATTGCGTGGGCGGTGGCAGAATATTTGCATGACAACGCTAAGGTTGCCGCAAAAACCCTCTTTGCCACCCATTACCATGAGTTGACAGATCTGGCGAGAACGCGGGAGCGGATCGAAAACTTTAATATTGCGGTGCGTGAATGTAACGATCAAATCGTATTTTTACGTAAGATTGTCCCCGGTGGAACCAGCCATTCCTATGGTATTCAGGTTGGTCGATTGGCCGGATTGCCCGAAGCGGTAATCAGTCGTGCCAAGGAGGTATTAAGCAATCTGGAACAGGGTGAGTCTTCCTGCGAAGGGGAACCTCGATTGGCACAATCACACAATAGTACCACAATACCTGCGACAAAACAGGCACAAATGTCATTATTTAACGGCGCCAATGATCCATTGCGGCATCGACTTTCAGGGGTTGATCTAAACACTATTACCCCTATTGAAGCTCTAAATCTGGTCGATGAACTAAAGATGCTTTTATAGTGAAAGAGATGATGAGTACCTTATGACACTTATTTTCCGCTATGCTCTAGTCTTGTCCCTTTTCTTCTGTGCTGTCACAACGCATGCCGGGTCATCATTGTCTCCCAACAATGAATATCGAGCGGCACGAGCCACTTATATTGCATTATCAAAGAATTCGACCAAGCAGCAGTATCGTCACCATTGGGACAAAGTTTTGTCTGGATTGCAACGATTTACCCAACGCTATCCATATCACGACAAAGCTCCGTCAGCCTACTATTTACTGGGTAAAGCATGCCGTCAGTTGTACGGCGTATCCAGAGTAAAAAAAGATGCTCGCCTGGCAATAAAACACTATCAATACCTTTCATCCCACTACCGCAAAGATTCTTTAGCCGATGATGCTCTTTATCTTCAAGCTGAAATTGAATTTAATATTTTAAATGATTTTGCTATCGCCCGTAAGCACTGTGAGATGATTGTACAGCGCTATCCAAAGGGTGACATGATTACCAAGGCGCATCATTTACTGAAACAGTTGCCGAAAAAGCAGCTAACAAGGCTGGTAGCTCGAAAACGATCACCCGTTGTATCAACAGGCTCACTCCGAGTGACTGAGGTGCGTCACTGGAGCGGTGACCACCATACTCGCGTAGTAATTGAGCTTAATCGTCAGACTCCATTCAAGGTCAACACTCTGTCGTCAAGTAAAAAAGATAACAGTTCACCGCGGTTGTACATCGACTTATTTGGAGCAAAAAAAGGGAAGAAAGTACCGTTAGCGCAGGTGGTTAATCAAGGTGTTGTCAAAAAGATTCGCGTGGGGGTAAATCCAAAGGCAACCAGAGTTGTTTGTGACCTCAAAGAATTAACCCGCTACAACGTATTAGAATTGCAAGACCCGCCACGCATTGTTATCGATATTGCCCGACATAAGGGAGCCGTATTCAAGACAAATTACCCGCAAATTCAATCGGCACCAAAGGTGGGAAAACTAAATATAGCCTCGGTGTTAGATCAAGTAACCACAGATCAGCCGATGCGAATTCATCTGCCCGATATTGCGACCAAGACCAAGGGGAAAATACGTATTGTTGTTGATGCCGGGCACGGTGGAAAAGATCCCGGTGCTGTTGGTTCGAAAAAACTTTACGAAAAAGATGTGGTACTCAAGTTGGCAAAAAAATTAGCTTCACGCTTAAGATCCAAATTGAAATGTGAAGTTCTGTTGACCCGTAAACGTGATGTGTATATTCCACTACACCAGCGTACAGCGTATGCCAATGAAGTCGATGCAGATTTGTTTATCTCCATCCATGCTAATGCTAGCACCAATAAAAAAGCGCACGGTATCGAGACATACTATCTCAATTTCTCTAAAAACGATAAAGCAGTAGCAGTAGCAGCACGCGAAAATAGTATGAGCTTGCAGGAGATGGGTGATTTAGAATTGATCTTATTTGATATGATGGCCAATGCGAAAATCAATGAATCAAGCAGATTAGCCGCAGAGATTCAGACAGCATTAACTAGTTCATTGAAACGCAGATACTCTAACGTTAAAGATTTAGGCGTTCGTCAAGGTCCATTTCATGTACTTTTAGGGGCGACCATGCCTTCGGTATTGGTCGAAGTTGCCTTTATCAGTAATAAACAAGAGGCAAAACGTTTGAGGAGTGGAGTTTACCTTAACCGTACTGCCGACGGTATTGTAGTTGGAGTTAAACGCTACCTACACGCGCAAAAGTTATTGAAATAGAGAACTATTCAGCATGCCCAACTCTGGCATTTGGTACTGAATGGTTACATAGAATGCAATAGATGTGGGCGATAATATATGATTTTAATTGATGATTCAAAATTACTCCCGCTACTGAATGCGGCTAGTTCGACAAATGATTTTACCGGTCATCGGGATGATTTTCTTGCGCAGGCCAGCCAATTTCTCGAACATCATCAAACCTTGATACGAGATCGCCATCGGCAGGGTGCTTGCGGTGCTGAAATTGTAGCTAATTTAACTGCATTGACCGATAAACTTATTTCAACCCTGTTCACTTTTGTTTGCAGTGATATTTCCACCATGTTGCCATGCACCCTAATTGCATTGGGTGGTTATGGTCGTTGCGAGATGAACCCACACTCCGATATCGATTTGATGTTTTATGTTAACGATCTAAATAGTCCCTTTACTGTTCAAGTGTCTGAACGACTGCTGTACTTGCTCTGGGATCTCGATTTAGATGTTGGTCACAGTGTTCGTGATGACGATGCGTGTTTTACCATTGCCGGAAATGATCTGTCGGCTTGTACATCATTGCTCGATTCCCGTTATATCTGCGGTGATGAATCACTGTATCAGCATTATGCAAGTTGTGTTTTACCCAAGATCATTATCAGAAATAGTCATAATTTTATTCGCAAAAAAATGGTAGAGCACCGCAGGCGCTTAAAGAAGTATGGCTCATCGGTATATCTTCTTGAGCCGAACATTAAAGAGGGTGAAGGTGGTCTGCGTGATCTGCATACCATATTATGGATCGCTAAGGTCAAGTATAAAGTTGATTCGTTACGTGGTTTAATAATTAAAGGGCTGATCACCGAGCCAGAAGCGGATGAATTCATGTCTTCTCTCGATTATTTATGGCGTATTCGCAATGAACTACACTACTTGTCCCCGCGTAAGAATGAGCAACTTCATTTTGAACAACAAGAACAGATTGCTAATTTTCTCGGTTATAAAAATTCAAAAAAAGCCTTAGCTGTCGAACAATTTATGCAAGATTATTATGCAGCTACAACGCGGGTTGAGCACCTTACTTCAACACTAATAGCTCGCGCTTCTCACCAAGAAAAAAAGGAGCAATATGTTGGCGATTATTCACGCCGCCGCAATATTGATGATGGTTTTTATGCCCTTAGAGGTGAGCTTCATCTAAATAGAGAAGAACTGTTTATCGACAGCCCTGAAACGATGATGAAGGCATTTCAACTTGTTCAGCGCCATCATCTCGATATGAGTTTGCAAGTCAAAGCGTTGATCCGGCAAAACTTGCACCGAATCAATGATCGTTTTCGTCGTTCTCGACAGGTCAATACAATTTTTCTCGATATTCTTCGGCATAAAAAAGGGGTATCTGATGTCTTGTTTCAAATGCATCACCTGCTGTTTTTAAATCACTATATTCCGGAATTTAAACGAATCTTCTGCCAAGTGCAGCACGATGCGTATCATATTTATACCGTTGATACCCATACGCTGTTTGCCGTTAAGGAAATTGACCAATTGTGGCAGGGTAAATATGCTGCGAAAAAGCCGTTATTAACCCGTTTGGCCGATGAAATCGAAAAACCGGAACTGATGATATTGGCGGTTATGATGCACGATATTGGCAAAGGGCAGGGGCAGAATCATTGTGAAAAAGGGGCTAAAATAATACCAACCATCGCTCGGCGTTTTGGCTTAGGCAAAGAGGATCGTCAGCGCTTAGAGTTTCTGGTGCGTCAACATTTATTGATGGCGCATATCTCACAGCGGCGTGATTTGAATGATCCTCACCTTATCTTACAGTTTGCACAAACAATGGTAAGCAGCGAAAATCTTAAAATGCTCTACCTGCTTACCTTTAGTGACATAAAAGCTGTTGGACCTGATGTCTGGTCAGAATGGAAGGGTTTCTTACTTAAAGAACTTTATGAAAAAAGCTATGCTGTCATGGAAAAGGGCAATTTTCAGGCTGATCAATATTTAGGAAAAATTCGCAACCGTAAGCGTGAAGTAGCCATTATTCTTAGTGATGATTTCAACAAAAAAACAATCAATGAATGTTTACGTAATTTTTCTACCCGTTATCTTACATCGTATCGTTCCTGCGAAATTGCTAACCACATACAGGTAATCCTTGGGCGCGGCAGTAATACACTAGCCATGCAAGTGGTTCACAATCAAGAGCAAAGTTTTACCGAAGTAATCATTTCAACTCTTAATATTCCCGGATTATTTAGCAATATTGCTGGCATTATGGCCGCTAATGGTGTCAATATTCTCGGGGCACAAATCTTCACCCAAAAAAATGGTGTCGCTGTTGATATCCTGCAGGTTGGACGTGAAGGAAATATATATAATGATGAGCGTAAATGGAAAAAAATTAAACAGGACTTGATCAGCTTTTTGGAAGGATGTAAATGCGTGGAAGATTTGGTGCGCAAACGGGAAGACTCGAGCTTAGATCTGTCCCGTAACGCTCCGACAGCAGTACCTTGTGTTGAAATTGATAATGAGATATCGCATGAATATACTGTTTTTGATATTTTTGCTAAAGATGAGGTTGGACTTCTTTATCAGATGACTAATAGTTTGAAAAATATGGGAATAAATATTAGCGTTTCTAAAATTACCACCATGGGTGATCATGCCGGTAATACATTTTATATTCAGGATATTTTTGGTCATAAAATTATCCAATCCGAAAAGCTAGCTGAATTGCAACAGACGCTACTGGATGAATTAAGTGAGTAATCAGCCGCTGACCAATTGTATCGATTCTTTTCTTAATTATTTAGCGGTAGAACGGGGACTTGCAGCTAACACCCTCGAATCTTATGCCCGTGATTTACAACGTTATCTTATCTTTCTTGAACAAAGGTCGATTACGGTTCTTAATGATGTTACGCAGCGGTGCATAATCGACTTTTTTTTACAGCTTAGAGAAGCAGGCCTTGGTGTCCGTAGCCGGGCACGGATACTGGCAACCTTACGTGGTTTTCATGCTTTTTCTGTTAACGAGGGGATATTATCCAATAATCCGTTGACCAATTTAGAAACGCCTAGGATATTACACACCTTACCGGACACCTTAAGTGTCGATGATGTTGATCGATTATTGCATATACATGACGATGGTTACCCGTTAACCCGACGCGACAAGGCGATGCTTGAGTTGCTTTACGCAACAGGATTGCGCGTGTCTGAATTAGTTGGTTTGCGTCATGTCGATCTCCATTTAACGAGCGGTTATGTGCGTACCTTTGGTAAAGGGAGCAAACAACGCATTGTTCCTATCGGTACTATGGCAATCGATTTTATTACCATCTATCTGGAACAAGTACGACCCAGGCTGGCTCAACCAAAAGGGGTGCAACGGAAAGATTCCGGGTATCTATTTCTTAATCGCTCCGGCAATGGGTTGACACGCCAGGGGTTCTGGAAGATGATAAAGCGCCGTGCGCTACAGGCGGGGATTACTAAAAATGTAACACCGCATACGTTGCGGCACTCATTCGCAACCCATTTGCTTGAAAACGGTGCTGATTTGCGGGTGGTGCAGACATTGCTGGGACATGTTGATATTGCAACCACGCAAATTTACACCCATGTTTCGCGTGAACATGTAAAAAAAATCCACAAAGAATTTCATCCCCGCAGTTAAGGCTATAGTTAAAATTCTGGTGACATTATGGGGAAATTTTACGATTATATGAGGAGTTTATGAAATATCTGGTACTGCTTGGAGATGGAATGGCCGACGAACCCTTAGAAAAACTTGAGGGTAAAACGCCTCTGGAATATGCTAATACGCCGAATATGGATCGTTTAGCCGCCTCCGGCGAGCTGGGTCTCGTCGAAACGGTTCCCGAAGGATTTCATCCCGGCAGCGATGTTGCCAACCTGACGGTCTTCGGCTACGACACTACCAGTTGTTATTCTGGACGCTCCCCATTAGAAGCTGCGAGCATGGGAGTTAAGCTTGGTCCTAACGATGTAGCTTTTCGCCTGAACTTGGTCGATATAGTTTATAATTACGGCAAACTGTATATGGCTGACTTTGCCGCCGGTCATATCAGTACCGAAGAAGCTCTGCAAATAATCAATACCCTTCAGCAAGAACTTGGTGACGAGAATTTTGAATTTCATCCCGGTGTCTCTTACCGTCATTTACTGGTGTGGCGCAACGGTAAAGATCAAATGACCTTTACCCCCCCCCACGACATCATCGATCAAAGCATTGAAGATAAATTACCTAAAGGTGATGGAGCCGATGAGCTAATAGATCTGATGAATTCAGCTCAAATGCTGCTCATCAATCATCCGGTAAACCTTAAGCGGCGTAACAGTGGCAAAGCTCTTGCCAATTCTATTTGGCTATGGGGGCATGGTCGTACACCGCAGATGGAGACCTATCAGCAAAAATTTGGTGTTCGCGGTGCTGTTATCTCAGCGGTCGATTTAATCAAGGGGATCGGAGTCTGTGCCGGTCTGGATATTATCGAGGTAGAGGGTGCCACGGGATATCTGGATACAAACTATGTCGGTAAGGCGGAAGCGGCTATTGAAATCCTGAAAACACATGATTTTGTCTATGTGCATATCGAAGCACCTGATGAAGCAGGGCACTTGGGTGATCTGAAAGAAAAAATCACCGCCATTGAGCGTTTTGACGCTGAAGTTGTCGGCACAGTGTTAAAACATATAGATCAATTTGGCAAATGGAGGATGCTGGTATTGCCAGACCATCCAACACCAGTGGCACTGCGTACTCACACAAAAGATCCGGTTCCTTATATTTTGTGTACCTCAGAAGATTTATCCGTAGATAGTAATGTTAGCAATGTTCGTTATTGCGAGAAGGATGCGCGACAAACGGGTACTAAATATGACCTTGGTCACACACTAATGGCGCAATTGCTCCAGCAAAACAACTAACTAAGGCGTTATATCATGGCTCGTACACAGGTTTGGCAACGAATCGTGCATAATAAAATGGCCATGGCCGGCGGTTTGATGGTGTGCTTCATGTTTGTCCTGGCTATTTTAGCGCCAGTTATTGCACCTGATCCCGGTTTTGTCGATATTTCACGGCAGTTGCAACCACCAAATGTAACAGCACTACTGGGAACCGATGATTTAGGTCGTGATGTTTTTTCCCGCATCGCCTATGGGGCTCGTATCTCCCTACTGGTGGGATTTGTCGCCGTCGGTATTGCAACGGCGGTAGGGATACTTTTCGGAGCTATTGCCGGATATTACGGCGGTTGGATCGATATCGTCGTTATGCGCTTTGTCGATATCATGCTGTGCTTTCCGTCTTTCTTTTTAATTTTGGCCGTCATCGCATTTTTGGAACCATCCATCTGGAATATTATGATCATCATCGGTCTCACCGGCTGGATGGGGGTAGCACGATTGGTACGAGCTGAGTTTCTTTCGTTACGTGAGCGTGAATTTGTCTTGGCCATTCGCTCGCTAGGTGCAAGTGATTCCCGGATCATATTGCGTCACATCCTCCCCAACGCACTCTCTCCGGTATTGGTATCGGCAGCGCTGGGTATTGCTGGTGCAATTTTGACCGAAAGTGCCTTGTCTTTTCTTGGGATCGGCGTGCAGCCACCAACTCCATCGTGGGGTAATATGCTCATCGCCGGGAAGCAAACATTAGGCACCGCCTGGTGGCTATCGGTCTTTCCCGGGCTAGCTATTCTCCTAACCGTCCTTGGTTATAATCTGTTAGGGGAGGGACTGCGTGATGCCCTTGATCCCCGCTTAAAAAAATGAGTATATCAATTATGACACCATCACAACTAGTGAAGGCTCGCGCCGAAGCCTTTGATAATAACGATTTTGGTTTTATCTATGACACCTTTCACCCTGATTCCAATTTTCGCCTCCAGTTTCCCGATAGAAATGAATATTTAGTTTACGGTCAATCTACCCTTAACAGCGATTATCGCATCGAAGTTTGTCGCGTATTGAATGAGGAAGTTGCAACGCAATGTGCGCGAGTGCTGTTTTATCTTAAGGTTCACTATCAGGGTAATTGTGAAGAATATTTTGAATTATCGGAATTTAAACCTATAAAACAATGTTGGCGCTACTTGAGCAGCCATAAAATGTCGTGCAGTGAGTTTACAGGTTCTATTGATGAGATCACTATGGAGCATGTTGAGCACTCTGGGATATGTTTCTAGTGCCGGAATTACCCGAAGTAGAAACCGTACGTGCCGGATTGCAACACCTATTGGTTAATCAAACAATCAGTACCGTTCGTGTGTATCAGGAAAAACTACGTTATCCAGTACCGCAGCAATTAGCGTTATTGCTTGAGCAACAACAAATCATCAATTTTGAACGGCGAGCCAAATATCTTTTACTGCGGATTGCAACGGGGACGGTTATCATCCACTTGGGGATGTCGGGGAGTTTATGTTGGCATAACTCGGCTCAACCGGCGCAAAAACATGACCATGTCGATTTTCTGTTTGAAAATGGCGCTTGTTTACGCTATCGCGATCCGCGCCGATTCGGTCTGATCCTTTGGCATCCAGGTAACACTCCCCTTGAGCATCGACTCCTAAGCAAACTCGGGCCGGAACCATTGAGTGATGATTTTCACGCTGAATACTTATTTAACAAATCCAGACAGCGGCGGCGAGCGATCAAAACCTTTCTGATGGATAACCATATTGTGGTTGGCGTGGGAAACATTTACGCCAATGAAGCGTTGTTCAAAGCCGGGATTCATCCTGAACGGTTAGCAGTTGAGTTGACCATGGAGGAATGTTGTCAATTGGTATACATAGTGAGGGAAGTACTTGCGGCGGCCATTAAAGCAGGCGGAACGACCTTGCAGGATTTTGTCAATGGTCACGGCTCTCCTGGTTATTTTCAGCAGCAATTGTTTGTCTACGGCAGGGAAGGGCAGCCGTGCTTGAGTTGTGGTACGACGTTGGTTAAAAAACGGATAGGGCAACGCTCAGCGTTTTTTTGTTCGCAGTGTCAACCCTATAGGGATTGAGTAAATATCAAATCGCAATAGGATTTAGTGGAACCAGAGTATCTTCATGCGATGTCCAAGATAAAGTAACTTTATCTCTGTAAATTGCGTGCCCAACTTTAAAGGTGCTGAGTAATTACGGCTGATTTTACTTTTATAGAGACTTTCTCTTGACTTCGACTTGCCTGTTTCGTTAGGGTATGACGAAAAGATTTTTCCCTTTTAAGTTGATCCAGAGAGATCGGCAAAGGTAATTTACATGTTTTTAATAA
>JAYEOA010000069.1:0-3110 GCA_034722515.1 Thermodesulfobacteriota bacterium
GATTCGGCTGACCGCCAGCTTCGGGGTTGTTGCCAGCAGTGTTGAGCAGATTGGTGGTGTAACGATGGATAGCATGCTTGCAGAGGCGGATCGTTGTTTGTATCAAGCGAAAGAACAGGGGCGTAACAGGTGTTGCATTACCGAGATGTTGGTGGAATAAAAAGCCTGCCTCAATATGCCGATAACCTGACAACGCCTATGTCGTAGGCGTTGCCGGTTCGGTGGCAATCTGTTGCTGAGGACAATTTAATTCAGTTTGCCCATAATCATTTCAAGGGGGTTATCCTCGTGCTTTTGTTCCGGGGTGACTTCTTCCATTGAGATATCAAAGGTTAATTCTTTGCCAGCTAGTGGATGGTTGCCATCCAGAGTTACCTCGACCTTGTTCTGATCGATAACCATGACATAATATACTGAGTCGTCATCATTGGTGATTTCGATCTGCGTACCTACTTCGAAGGTCATATCGTCTGGCAGGTCACTGCGTTTGATGGTTTCGATCAGCTCCGGTTTGGTCGAACCGTAGCCTTTTTCCGCTGGAACGGTAATGGTTTTGTGTTCTCCCGCCACCATGCCGATTACCGCTTCTTCAAAGCCCTCAATCACATCTTTTTTGCCAATCATAAGCAATAGCGGTTTTTTTTTCGCTGTAGTGTCAAAAATTGTACCGTCAGCTAGTCGCCCAGTGTAGTTGACCTTAACGGTATCCCCTTTTTTTGCAATAAACATAAAAAATCCTTTCAGGAATCAAAGTTTTTCTGAGATTATGGTGATTTTACTAGCATGTCAAGGCAATGAATTATTTGGGGCTAAATAACACTTTCAATGGTGGAGGAAAGTTAATGACGCAGAGCGAACTACAACAACAGATTGAGCTTCAACGTAGCGATGATCACCACTTTATCCAATGGCATTCTGACCCGGATGGTGAGCAACGTATCGAATTGTTGGATTATTTTTTACGCCATATAATTGATACCATTAGTGTGGATGTTTTTCAATTGTGGGATATGGAGCAGATGTGGCAGGAACTACTGTTACAAAGTGACGATAAGTTCAGTCGTGAGTGGAGGAAAAAGGTAGAGGTGTTCGATTGGCATTTTTGCGCTGCAGATGGCTCTGCAAAGGTGCGCAGTTGTTGTTTCCGTCCCGAGGGATTGTTGGCGACATATGAGGAGGTGATGGAGAAATGTTAATATTTGCAGTAACTATTCAGTGTGATGGGCACGCAATCCCCATATCAAGGGACGCAACGAGCCCATCCATGGGGCTTATTGTCGCCGTCCATGGCGACAAATACCCTTGATATAGAGATCACGTACCCAACTTGCGAGGTGCTGAGTAGTTACAAATTTATGTGTGAGCAATTCGGACATATTGTTAATTGCTGGCAACTTTGTTACAATCAACAATCGCACGCTGTTTTTTTTGATTGCACTAATTAGGAGGTCGCTTGATGCGTTTATTGACCCGTTCAGATTTTGATGGTATCGCCTGTGCTGCACTGCTTAAAGAGTTAGGCGT
The DNA here is from genome assembly GCA_034722515.1 of Thermodesulfobacteriota bacterium. Taxonomy (GTDB): domain Bacteria; phylum Desulfobacterota; class Desulfuromonadia; order Desulfuromonadales; family Desulfuromonadaceae; genus Desulfuromonas. Next base: position 1,525 of record JAYEOA010000069.1, read on the forward strand.
GATTGATTCGATGGAATATGCTCATCCGAAAGATCTTCAGGATGGCAAGGTGGATGTTACTAAAAATGATGTTTTAGCCAATGTCCCCTATGTTGCCGGTTGTGGTTTATGGTTTGATCACCACTCCAGTGAGAACGAGCGCATGGCTCTTGAGGGGCAATATCAAGGTTGCAGTGCTGATGCTCCCAGTGCTGCCCGAGTGATTTACGATTATTATAACGATTCGCGCTTATCCAAGTTTGATGAGATGTTGGAATTTGTCGATCGCGTCGATTCTGCTCAATTGACCGAGGAGGAGATTCTCAATCCAACCGGTTGGGTATTGCTGGGTTTTTTGTGTGACCCACGCACCGGTTTAGGCTACCACAAGACTTTTACCATCAGTAATCTACACTTGATGAAAAACCTGATGGAGGCGTTACGCACCCAGTCGATAACTGAGATTATGGCTGATCCTAACATTCAGGAACGGGTGAAGCTCTATTTTGAGAACGATGCTCTGTGCAAAGAGTTTCTCATCAATAATACCCAGATCGATGGACCAGTGGCGATTACCGACGCACGTGGTTTGATAGGGGGTCCCCCGGGAAATCGTTTCCTAATTTATTCCCTGTTTCCCAAAACCAATATCTCCATTCGCATGATCGATGGTCGTGGTAAGCAGTTTGTCGCTATCTCAGTTGGCTACAGTATCCTTAACCGTAGCGCCAAGGTTGATGTCGGTTCGCTGATGCTTAAATACGGTGGTGGCGGACATAAGGCTGTCGGCACTTGCCAAGTCCCTTATGCTGATGCTGATCGGGTGCTGAGTGAAATTGTCGAGGCGATTAAGGCAGAGACCTGATCTGGTCGTAATGTAAAGTGCAGCAACAAAGCCGCTACGAAATATTTCGTAGCGGCTTTGTTGTTGGGTAGCTTATGCAGGATTGATTTCTTGTTTTTGCGAGACCATCTTATCTATTTGACAGAATCAGATCTAATCACTATGATTTAAAGATAATCAATACAATACTGCTCGTTGATGGAACAGGAGGCAACTATGGCGCAAGCAAAAACCAAAGTGTTGACGGCACACGTCCCGCTACAGATGGCTGAGAAGATTGATCAGATGGCAATTCGACTTGAACGATCTCGCGGATGGATTATGAAGCAAGCGTTATCGGCATGGATTGACCTAGAAGAGGAACGCCGTCGATTAACGCGCGAAGCATTGGCTGATGTTGATGCTGGTCACGTCATTGATCATCAAGCGGTTCAAGCTTGGGCCGAGAGTCTCGATACTGATAACCCGTTGAATGTCCCTCGCTGATGGAGTTGAAGTGGACAAGCAAAGCGCTATCTGATCTAGCACGGCTCTATGAATTTCTAGCTCCGGTAGATAAAAGAGCCGCAGTTCGCACCGTGCAAACGCTCACTGCCGCTCCGACTAATCTGTTGACGAATCCACGCCTTGGCGAAAAAATTGAAGAATTTGACTCACGCGACGTACGTCGAATTCTGGTAGGTCGCTATGAAATGCGCTACGAAATCCAACAACCAATAATTTATATACTGCGTCTGTGGCATACACGAGAGCAACGATAGTT
>JAYEOA010000070.1:0-14512 GCA_034722515.1 Thermodesulfobacteriota bacterium
ACATGACCATAAAGAACTTTACGGCGATACTTTGGTACAATCACTATATGATATTTACATTCCCATTTGACATGGGATAAACTTTGCCACTCTCGCATGACATTTCCTCCGGTGATAGCCCCTCGGGCCTTTCCTCGGTTGGAAATGTCGTATAATTCGCTTGAACGGCATAGCCTTTTATAGTCACACCGGCAGAGCCGGTGGTTTACTGAACTGCATAATTACCTGATAATGTGCTGAATCGTTACTGCGTATGCTGCATTACCACAGCTTCTGCGGCTTTTATCAATGGATAAGCGGTGGGTGGTGCCGTCAATAACGGATGGGTGCCGATTTGGAATGTGAGCAGGGAGTTGACGGTCATTCTGTTTTGAATCATCAACCCGATCATATTGATCAGTTCACCGGTCGTGCAACCGCCGATAATTTCTCCGCCAAGAATAACTCCAGACTCATTGTCAACAATCAACTTGACCACCTGTTTATGAGTGCCGGGCAGGGTTCCGGGATGTTTATCCATACCTTCAAAGGTTCCGGTTCTCACGTTAAATCCTCTTTCGCTGGCCAGGGTTTCGGTGACTCCGACGGCACCAAACGCTGTATCGCCTATGCAGGTACAGAAAATTGAGATATTGCCTGTAAAGGATCGCAGTGTTGACATTTTATACAGATTCATGCCAGCGATTCTCGCTTCGGCACAGGCCGCCGACGCCAGCATGATCCCCTTTAGTGAACGGGTAATAAAGCTGTGTTTTTCTGCGCAGTCGCCCACTGCAAAAATATCTTTATTGGCGGTGCGCATGTATTCATCCACCTCGATGAAGCCCATATCGTTGATTTTCAGATTGGCTGTTGTGGCGAGCGTTACATTGGGGTGATAGCCGGTTGACAGGATTACGGCATCGGCATCAATGGTTTCTCCATTGCTTAGTACTACCTTTGATACTTTTTTATTGCCGATAAGTTCTTGTATCCGGCTGTTGCTTCTTACACAAACACCTCTTGCTTCGAGAAGCTCCTGGGCTCTGATTGCCCGCTCTGGATCGAAAGCAAGACTGAGAACGTGCGGCAGCATCTCAACAATTGTGACATTTTTACCTATTTTGTTAAGTTCATCGGCCATCTCAACACCGATAAAACCACCACCAAGAACCACGATTTTATTGAATCCTTCAAGACGGTTGCTGAGTTGATCCAGATAGCTTTTATCTTTGGGGATGGTGAAAACATTTTCCAGATCGGCTCCTTTAAGCCAATCAGGTTTTATCGGATCAGATCCCGTGGCGATGACTGCTTTTTCAAACTCGATTTGTGATCCATCGGCAAATCGACATATTTTTTTGTCCTGAACCAGAGATACTGCCTCACCGATTTTAAGTTCAACGCCGGCGTTGCTTAACGCTGCATCGGGAACAACATTCTGGTCACTGCTTTCGAGGGAACCAAAAATGTATGGAATACCGCACGGTACCATCACTTTTTCCTCTTTTCTCACCAGCGTGACTTTTTTATCCTTATGAAAAGCTTTTCCTGTTGTCGCCGCAACGATTCCTGCCGCACTTCCACCAATTACCAAAATATCTGTTTTTTTCATCGTGTTTCCTTCCGCCATAAATTTCAGCCCAACTTAGGAGGTGCTGAATAGTTACTTTTAGGTTTTTTATCATCAAAATGAGGAAAAGGCAAACATATCTCGCTCCCACAAATTACCCACCTTGCACTTCCAGTCAAATCGCATTAAAGTAGCGACCTCACTTTAATTGCTTACCAATAAGAGGAACCACGAACATGGGTCTATTTAGTTATCTTTTCTCTAAACCAACCAAACCCGACACGCCACAATCGTCTGCCGCATCAGGTCACGGTGCGGCACAACAAAATCAGCATGTATCTGCAGAGGATGGGGGAGAAACCTCCAATTTTGATTTACAGCTACAAGATATTTTAGCTAACTACCCGAAAGAGCTTGCCGAGCGGTATCCGCAAAAAAGCCCCGAATTCTTACGCGCACTCGTATTGGCATCTCAAGGGGAAGACCGTCGGGCGCTGGATCTGCTAGCTAAACTCCCCATCGGCGAGCAGGATGATCTGTTTGACTATGAGCTGGGCATATTGATGGCACGTCATGGTCACGATGCGAAGGCGTGCAATACTATGAGATCGTGCTTGCGGCAAAATCCTGACCACTTGCTCGCCGCCGAAACTCTGGTGATATTATTAGTTGGGCTGGAGAAAAACGATGAAGCTCTTGAACTGAGTCTCAAAATGTTATTAGAGGAACGTGATAGTGCTTTTTGCCATGCTCAACTGGCCACACTGTATCATCTGCAACAGGATAACGAACTGGCTTTGAAACATGGTTTGCATGCCATTGATGCCGGTCACAACGATCCGAATATCATATTGTTCGTTGCCACGTTGTTGGAACAAAATAACGAGTTGGAACAAGCTGAAACACTATACGCCAAGATCCCGGGAGGTCGCAAGTGCTCTGTCGATGCTAAAGATTCGAGTGTCTGATACAGCATCGTGCCGTTCATGCAAAGCGCGAAACCGTAGGAGTAGCCAGCTCTACTTCAAGGCTTTCGCAACGCGGCAGGAATGGTGCGAGGAGAAGTCAGACCCGAAGATTTAGTGTTGATAAAGCACTAGGCTCAGTAGTGAGCTAATATTTATATTGTGGGTCAAAGGGTCAACTTCCCCGGCAATGGTGTGGCTGGAGTTGCTTAATTGGTGATCGTAGGGGGTGTCGATATTATTTCCAGCTTTGTTTTTAACGATACGAATAGTGCTGTTCTCTCGATTTAATGGATCCATATCTACGATCAGACCAATCTCATTACTGACCAGTCGCACCAGACTGCCTACGGGAAAGGGACCGAGGGTTTGTTCGAGGTGTTTTAGGTAGTGAGGATGGAGTTGGCTCCCCGATAAGCGTTGCATTATATTGATGGCTTGACGTGGCGTTCTCGGTCGGTGATAAGCTCGTAGGGTGGTCATGGCATCGTAGGTGTCGGCAACGGTGGCGATGTCAACAAGTTCGGAGTGTATTTTAGCGAGAGCCGTTGAAGGATAGCCGCAGCGATCATAGTGGAGATGATGGCTTAAAATGATGTCGATAGCACGGGGGTCGATATCATCCATTTCTTGGGCTATTTTAGCTCCGAGTTCTGGATGAAGTTTAACCTCTTCGTATTCTGGCGGGGTAAGGCGTCCCGGTTTTTTAATGATATAGGGGGCTATTTTTAGTTTGCCAAGATCGTGAAGCAGGCTTCCCATTCCCAGAATATTCAACGATTCAGCGTCTAGCTGGCAGCTACGACCAATGGTCAGGGCGAGAACCGAAACATTGACCGAGTGCGCATAGGTGTAATCGTCGTAATCTTTGATCATATTAAGAGCCAGCATGGCATAGGGAGTTTTGACTATCTGGCGCACCATTTTATCAACAGAAGTGACCACCTGCTCCGTGCGTGGAACCTGTCCGTTGCGAACATCGCGGCTCACCTCCTGGATGATGTTTTTGGCGTGGTCATAGGTTTTACGTGCCATGTTGCCAGCACTATCCCCTCCATCGCGCTGTATGTGGCGGATGTTTGAAATCCCTTTTTGGTTGAGGGTTTCATCAAAGGTCTGACCGCGTAGTTTTCCTTGATTAAAGAGTTCAATGAAATCCCGTAGTTGTTCATGTTGTAATCCGGTGGTTATTTCAATACCTTCAATTTGAAGTTGTTCCAGTTGTTTGGCGAGGGTTTCCGCCGCCGGGGTGCCGTCGGTATAGAGTTGATTGCCGATAAACAGGGTTTCATCAATGACGCCAAACGTTATTTTTTGTTGGCACTGCATTAATAGGTTTTGTAAGCTGTCCCACAGGGTTTTATGCAGGGTCAGAATCGCGGGATGTTGAGGTGGGTAAAGTCTCAACCCATTGAGAATTCCGCTAAAAGCATGAAGAAATTGAGTGGGTGCGTTGTTATCCATGATTACGCCGTTCCGTGTAGTCGTAATGCTTGGCGAGCTGCTGTGGCGAGATTGCGCTGGGCAGAGTTGCTCGCCTTCTCCAGAGCCTTGAGGCTGTCGGCATCGTTAAAGTGTCCAAGGGCTGATGCGGCTTGACAGCGAATCTCGTTATATTCTTTGCGTTTCAGCAGCTTGAATCGTTGCATCAGATGGATAAGGGGGCGAGCGCTTGTTGCATCGCTTATTTCACCCAAGGCTGTGATGGCAACCTTGATGAGCGGTTTTTTGTTTAATAATGGGTCATGCTGAGTGGCAATGCGTAGCAGTTGCGGTACTGCAATAGGGTCAGCCAGAGCGCCAAGCGCCAAAATGATTTGATTAGGGAAATCGCACTGTCCCGATTCGAGTTGATACAGCAGTTCTTGGCTGGAGCGATTTACTTTTATGCGACTCAGGGCGCGGATAGCTTCATTTACCACGCGACCGTCCGGATGGTGTAGCTGGTTGATAAACTCTGGAATCAATTGTTCGCTGCGACTTTCGGATAGAATGGTTACAGCGTTACGAACCACAAACCAGCGTTCGTCATCCAGACTGTTAATCAGTGGCACAAACGCACGTTGACCCATGTTGACCAACAGTTGACTGATGAATTTACGCAGTTTAGGGTCTATTTCATTGCCGAGGCGGTCAACGAGGATGGTGCTGATATCGTCATCCAGTAAGCTGATAATGCGTCGGGTTAGCCCGAGCATAGATGCTGTTTTTACATTGTCCATTAGCAGATCGAGTAATGGTCGACCGCCCAGTGATTGTACCGCTTGTTTTAGCACGCTAACATAGCGTTTTGGTGACGATGGATTTTGTATCCAGCTATCGAGTTGCCGCAACACGCTGATAGCCTGCTTTTGGTTGCCACTGCTTATTATTGGCTGCAATGTTTGGATAAGTTGTGTTAAGCCCTGCAGAAATAGTGTCTCACGTTTTTTTGCCGGGGCACGTAAGATTTCATTTAAGCGCTGAATTAACTCGTTAAGGCTTTGTGTTGATTCGTATGCCGAGGCTTGTTGTGTGCTTGGTTGATGGCTATTATTGGATGCTCCGCCGGTGCTGTCTGATGCTGAAGAGAGTGGTGTTGGCTGACCACGTTCAATGGCTTGCTGGCGGTTGCGTACCGCAGCCAAATTTAATTCGTTGATCGCTATTGTCGATATCCGTTGTCGATCGAGAAGGTCTTGCGCTCCCCCTTGTGCAGCAATAACTGATGGTTCACTATTGAGCAGGCGAGCAAATGCGAGGAGGTGGTGATCAACAAGACCGGGTAGAATCGTGAGACTTTTTATTTTATGAGAGAATAGCTGATGCGCCAGATTTTTAGGCAGTGGGTTCTTAATTTCAAGAGGGTGCTCATCAATGGCGAAGCCCTGACGCGATACGCTTAATACCAATGCCTCCTGATTTCGGCTGGTGACAGCGGAAAACAGCTGTAATCCTTGGTTGATGGCAAGGTTGAGGGAAGGATGCCCATCGGGATAGTAACTGACATTCTTCAGCAGTTTGGTCAAGCCAATCAACGCATGTTCAATGGTCTGGTCGTGAATAGTGTCCATAGCGTCTCTGTTTTCGAATGTGGTTTCTCTGGATAATACTTCAGTCAATATACCTGAATAATTATGAAGATTGTAGCTAAAATCTCAGAACCTTATTGCTGCGCTGTCCATAGCAGTTTAGCTATGGGCAGCGCAAAGGATTTTTTAGATAGAGGATTTTTATACAGAACCAAGAGCCTTGGCGGCAGCTTCAATGGTTTGATCCAAATCGTCCTGCGTGTGGGCGATGCTCATGAAGCCAGCTTCAAATTGGGATGGTGCCAGATTGATTCCGGCGTCGAGCATGGCGCGGAAATAACGGCTAAATGCTTCGGTGTCACTGCTAGATGCATCATCAAAGTTGTTGATCGGTCCGGCACAGAAGTAGGTGCAGAACATGCCGCCAACGCGCTGTAGGCAGGTGGTTACTCTGGCAGAGGTGGCTGCTTGATGTAGCCCGGCTTCGAGATAGGCGCTCTTCTCTTCAATCTGTTGGTAGAATCCTTCTTCTTGCAATAATTTCAGGGTGGTAATGCCGGCACTCATAGCCAGCGGGTTGCCGGATAGTGTTCCCGCTTGATAAACGCCGCCTTCGGGAGAGAGCTGATCCATCAATTCATTTTTGCCGCCAAAGGCACCAACGGGTAGGCCGCCGCCGATGATCTTGCCCAGACAAACCAGATCGCCGCGCACATTATAGAGTTCTTGAGCGCCACCGTAAGCAACGCGAAAGCCGGTCATTACCTCATCGATAATCAGGATAATTCCCTCTGCTGTACATAGATCACGCAGTCCCTGTAAAAATCCGGCAACGGGAGGAACGCAGCCCATGTTCCCGGCAACAGCTTCGAGGATGATACAGGCGATCTCATCCTTGTTTGCCGCTACCATATTCTTGACTTCATTGAGATCGTTGTAGGTTGCTGTCAGGGTATGTTTGGCAAAATCGACGGGTATGCCAGGAGATGTTGGAACGCCAAAGGTTGCTGCGCCGCTGCCCGCTTTAACCAGCAATGAATCGGCATGACCGTGGTAGCAGCCGTCAAATTTAAGGATCTTGTCGCGACCGGTGCAGCCACGCGCCAAGCGGATGGCGCTCATGGTGGCTTCGGTGCCCGATGAAACCATGCGAACTTTTTCGATATTGGGATAAGCTCCACATACCATGTCGGCCAGTTCAGTCTCTTTGTGCGTTGGCGCACCAAAGGAGGCACCACTACTTGCTGCTTGCTGGATTGCCTCAACCACTTTAGGATGGCAATGACCAAGAATCATTGGTCCCCATGAGCCCACATAATCGATGTATGCCTGGTTGTCGGCATCATAGATGCGTGCTCCGGCAGAACGTTCGATAAACAGGGGATCGCAGCCGGCCGATTTAAAGGCGCGTACCGGACTGTTGACTCCGCCGGGGATTACTTGTTTGGCTTGGGTAAAATATTTTTTCGATTGATCGTGTTTCATTGGGGTCTCCTTGAGCAAGGATTGAAATATTGGTATTTATGAACTGGAATTGATACGCTACACACCGTTAAGGGTAATTTCCTGATTGTAGCTAGATTTAATCACCTGTAACGGAGAACGCTATCATGGTTCGGTGCTGGTGTCAAGAATGGCAATGTCGGATAGTCCCCTGTTTTTAATGGGTTAGCCGTGGAGGTTGATATGATTTTAGGTGTAACCGGAGGGATAGCCTCGGGAAAGAGTACCGTTACCAGAATGTTGCAAGATCTGGGCGCGGTGGTGGTTAGCGCTGATATGTTGTCCCGTGAGCTGGTGTTGCCGGGCAGCCCTGCGCTTAAGCAAATGGTGCAACGCTTTGGGCGGGAAATTCTTCATGGAGATGGTACGCTGGATCGCAAGCGGTTGGGCGGTCGAGTGTTTGCCGATGCTGGGGCACGTAGCGATATCGAAGCGATCATGCATCCAGCTATAGCGCGGTTGTCGCAGCACTGCTTGCAGCAGGCGGTAAGTCAACAACGCTGCCATGATGGTTTGGGCGATGGTTTGGTGGTATATGAGGCTCCCCTGTTGTACGAGGCGGGTGCCGAGGGTCGAGTAGACAAGGTGTTGGCCGTTACTGTGGAGGATGACTTGCAGTTGCGCCGACTGCAGCAGCGTGATCGATGTGATAGCACCATGGCACAGCAACGCATTGATGCTCATATGTCACAGCATGAAAAAGCACGACGTGCCGATTATGTCATAGATAATTCTTTAGGATTGGAACAGTTGCAGCGCCAGGTTGATATGTTGTATGCGCAGTTACTGACCGTACCCCAAGCGGGTTGAAAGGGTGGCGGCGGCATCAATTACCAAGGGGATTAACTCTTTTTTCATGCGCTCGTCGGTAAAGCGCATCGATGGCCCTGACAGGCTGATAGCGCCAACAATGCGGCGGGTGTAGTCATAAATTGGTGCTGCAATACAACGAACACCAGGGTCTAATTCTTCATTGTCAATCGCATAACCCTGCTTGGCTACTTGTTTGAGGTCGGCTTTCAGGGTGTCGATGTTTGTGATAGTGGTCGGTGTGTGGCTCTCGAACGTTTTTGGGGTCAGGGTGTCAAGTTCCTCTTCGGAAAGGTTGGCCAAGTGGATCTTTCCTGATGCAGTGCAATAGGCGGGGAGGCGAGAGCCGACCCGGGAAACAACACGTACCGTCATGTCGGTTTCCACCACATCGAGGTAAACTACATGGCTTCCCTTGAAGATAGCGACATATGCGGTTTCGTTGCATTCTTGAACCAGTTGTTCTAACGATAGCTTGGCTTGCCGTAACAGCCCCATCTGTTTGATAAATGTTTGCCCCAGCTCGAGAGATTTCAAGCCAAGACGATAATTTTCTGTTGCTTTATTTTGTTCAATGTAGCCGCGAGACTCAAGGGTAGCAAGCAATCTGAACACGTTATTTTTGTGCAGTTTTAGACGTTTGCTTAACTCGGTAACGCCGAGTTCATCTATATCGTCGTGGAACTGCTCCAGCAGATCAAGTGCATGCGAAACGGCTTGTATTATATATTCTGATTTGTCTTTTTTTGCGGGCATTTATTATGTTCCCTGAATGGGTGTTACCGATACATGAACAAACTGATTACTGGCGTATGTATTGCGTTGTGTTTTATCTGTCAAATCGTCATGGTAAATTAATGCGAAATATGCGGCGATGCACACTGCGAACAAGTGATCACCGTATTCTGTTTTGAAATATAGAATGTTGTTCTATTGCTGTCAAGCTGTTAAGTGAAAATTTCAGATGGAAAATATATTCTTTCAGTCAAGTGCTGTAGTTAAGGGGGTTGTGGTTGTTCTTGTGTTCGATAAAAAATATAATAAGATGGTTTGTTTGTGACTTTCTTGGGTAGAAAATGGTGGCGCAGCGGTGTTTATTTACTTTTTTAGTATAAATGAAAATTGTGTTTGGTTACTCGGTTGTTTTCATCACCTCGCGCAATACTGTGGTTGCAAAGCATCCCGCAGGGAGGGCAAAACTGAGGTGGAGAATTTGTTGTTCTGATAGACATTGAATCTGTTCTAATGGAATACGCAGAGGCCGGCGTTCGCCACTGAGTTTAAGTCCTGTGAGTTTGGTAAAGGCATCATCGCTGAGCTGTTCTTTGTCGAGCAGCGCCTGTTCAAGGATGCCGGTTTGACCGTTGGCATACATCGCCTTATGACCGGGGAGTAATCCCGACGGACTAATCTCCAGATGATCAGCTCGCACCTGTTCTATTTTAGGCTCTTCAACGCGGAAACAGGCGCCCTTGTTGTGGATGTAGGCGATGTCGCCGGGCCAGATTATCTCAAGGCTGTCCATCCGCATTTGTACTTGGCTGTCGAACAGGTGGGATTGGTAGGCTGATAGATAGAGGCGTAACAGCTTGCGAGGCAAGGCCAAAACCGCCTGACGATGATTTTTCCCCCGCAGTAGCATGTGCAGCAGACGGCGCTCGTCACGGAAGCGACCGGGAAATGCAGCCAGCGAACCTTCAATATCCCCTTGAGTATAGGCCGTTGCTGCTAGTTGCCAGCGTTCATTGGTGATTTTTTCGGGAACGCCGATGATCAGAGCTGCTGCTTGCTCAAAGTTCTCTTGGAGTATCGCCCGTCCGATCAGATGATTGTAACCTAACGAGCCATAGCGTTGTTCTCCGAAAAAATTGGGAACACCGGTGTGCTCCAATATATGCAATATATCCAGTGCCCGTTGCAGGGCATCGTCTGCCACATCATGAATGCGGATATGGAAGCGATTGCCACGCAGATGGCCGAGGCGTAGCTTGTTGGTGTGATAGCTGCTGTCGAGGATGGTGACCCCCTCAAGATCAAGGGCTTCAACCTTTGCCGGATCAACTCGTGGCAACGAAATCGTTTGCCTGGTGATCGCCTTAACGTCTTTAAGACCGGCGTAGCCAATCTCCTTTTCCCGCACGCCAAGGGCTGTAGCAATGCGCTGCATCATGGCAAAAGTGCTCATCCCCTGTTTTTCAACGCGCAGGTATAAATGTTCTCCCTCGCCGCAAGGTTCATAAGCGGGGATCTCTTCTACGATAAAATCTTCGGGCGTATCTTTGATGATGCCGGCGGTTCCGGGAAAGGCAGCGGTCAGGTAGGATTTCATCATCCCTCCAGTGTGTGGCGGTTACGAAAACCCATCTGGGTTGCCGGCAGCATATTCGTCTTTAGAGTGAAATCTGCTTGGCGACGTTGGTGCTGAAAATGGATCGGCAGATTTTTATCCAAAAAACGGCGCATGTATTTTGATTGCGGATAATCATCGAGAGTTAACGTATAGGGTGAGGTAAGTTGGTTGGCGTACCCGCCCATAATTGGAAACAGCTCGGCAACCTGTTGGGCATAATCTTCCACATCGGTGATGAAATAAAGATCCCCGTTTGGTTTTAAGTAGTGAAGTATTTGGGTTAAAAAGGTATGATTAACCAAACGGCGGTTACGATGGCGTTTTTTTGGCCAAGGATCGGGACAATTGATATAGATCGCTGTGAACATGTCGGGCTGACCGAAGTGGCTGAGGAGATGGCGGGCTTCCATGCGGATCACGCGCACATTGGTGAGGGGACTTTCGTCAATCCGGCGGCAAGTTTTGTAACAACCCTTATTGTAGATGTCGATGGCGAGAAAATTAACCATCGGCTGTTGCGCCGCTCGTTGTAAGATGAAATCACCAATACCGCAACCGATCTCTAGCGCCAGGGGTTGCTGGGTGGGAAAAAGCAGGCTTAGATCTTGCTGTGGCGGAAGTTTTTGTGCATCGATAAATGTTGGTGAGATGATCTCAATTTTACGCTGGGTCATGAAGATGTCCGCTTTTGTTGTTGATTCCGTATCGCTGGGGACACTAGCACGGCTTCCTGGCAAAAGCAATTACCGAGCAGGGTGGAAAAATCTTGAAATACTGCCTGTGCCTCGTTATTGTTGAGCGTTGCGGTGCGACAACCTTCGCAGCTTGGAAGCCGGCTCTTTGATAATTGATAATTGATAATTGATAATTGATAATGGAGGAGATGCTCTCCAGGGCGCGAATGTTTGCTTAAATGTATGTATATAAAAAAGGGGAAAAATTATGCTTATTGTTATGGATCATAATGCACAGGATCAGGATGTAGAGCGGGTAAAAACGGCTGTTCATGCGATGGGTTTGCAGGCGGAACCGATCCCCGGCAGTGAGCGCACTGCCATCGGCGTGCTGGGTAATCAGGGTTACGTGGAGGATGCGACCATTCGCAACCTGCCGGGGGTGCGTGAAGTGATCCATGTCAGTAAGCCATATAAATTGGTGTCACGCGATTTTCATCCAGAGCCGACGCAGGTACGTGTTGGTGGTGTAGTGGTAGGCGATGGTGCGCCGCCGGTGGTGATGGCGGGGCCGTGTTCTGTTGAAAGCGAAGAACAGATGATGGCCAGCGCTGCCGAGGTCAAACGCGCCGGAGCTGATATTCTTCGCGGCGGGGCATTTAAGCCGCGCACCGGGCCGCACTCGTTTCAGGGCTTGGGTGTCGAAGGTCTTAAATTGTTACGTCAGGCCGGTGACGAAGTGCAAATGCCAGTGGTGACTGAGGTGATGCGCATTGGTCAACTGGATGATGTGTGTCGCTATGCGGATCTGTTACAGATCGGCGCTCGTAATATGCAGAATTTCGACCTGCTCAAAGAGGTGGGTAAACTCGATTATCCGGTGTTGCTCAAGCGGGGGATGAGTGCCACCATCGAGGAGTTTCTGGCGGCGGCAGAGTATATCCTCGCCGAGGGTAATCCACGGGTGATTTTGTGTGAGCGTGGCATTCGCACCTTTGAACGAGCCACGCGTAACACGCTGGATCTTTCGGTTGTTCCGTTGGTACGTCAACTCAGTCATCTACCCATCATTGTCGATCCCAGCCATGCGACGGGGGTGCGTTCATTGGTGCCGGTGATGGCGAAAGCGGCTTTGGTGACCGGTGCTCATGGGTTGATGATTGAGGTGCATCACGACCCGGCACAGGCTTTATGTGACGGGGCGCAAAGTCTTGATGGTGGCGATTTTATGCAGTTGATGGGTGAGCTGAATGGCTTGCAGACCTATTTGGATTCAACGAAAGTCTGATCACGGTGGCTGAGATCGATGGCGTTGTTGTTTCTCTGTTGGCTCCGTTGCCCAGACCGCTTACTTATCTGGTGCCGGTTGAGCTGACCGGCATCCTGCAAGTGGGGCGGCGCGTGCGAGTGCCCCTTGGTAGTCGCTTTGCCGTTGGGGTGGTGCTGGAATTGGTTGAGCTGGAGGATGCTGCAAAGCTCAAGCCGGTGGCCGAAGCTCTCGACAGCGAGCCGTTGCTTAACCCCGCGCTACTGAAATTTATCCGCCGAGCCAGTGCTTATTATGTGTTCCCTCTCGGTTTGGCGCTTAAAACGGCTTTGCCTGCCGGTCTCGGTTCGTTGACGGCTGCGCCCAAGATTAAACAGATACGAGTCTATTCCCGTACTGACGCTCAGATGGCAGTGCGCGGTTCGTTGCAAAAACAGATTCTGGCCTGGATCGACGACCATGGTCCTGTTGATATTGCCGATCTGCGTCACCAGTTTCCCTCCCCTTATAGCGTGCTGCAGCGCCTTGAAACCCTTGGTTTAATCCATTGCCAACAGTGTGAAGCGCAGCGTGATCCATTTGTCGGCATCAGCGTGGTGGCTGATAATGACCGCGTCCTGAACGAGGAACAGTCCTGCGCCGTCGAGCAGATTAGTTGTGCCGTTGCCGATGCTGAATTTAAACCGTTTTTGCTTCATGGTGTCACCGGCAGTGGTAAGACCGAGGTCTATCTCCAGTCGATTAGTACTGTGCTTTATGGTGGACGCCAAGCGTTGGTTTTGGTGCCAGAGATCGCTCTTACTCCGCAGCTAGTCGGGCGCTTTCGTGCCCGTTTTGAACACCAACAAATACGGGTTGGTGTTCTTCACTCCGGTATGTCTGCTGCCGAACGTTACGATATGTGGCGAGCCATTGTTCGCGGCCAAGTGCAGATTGTTATCGGTGCCCGCTCTGCCGTTTTTGCACCGCTTACACGTTTGGGGATTATTGTTGTCGATGAAGAGCACGATGATAGTTATAAACAAAGCGAAGGGTTTCGTTATCAGGGGCGTGATTTGGCTTTGATGCGTGGGCAAATGGAACAGGTGCCGGTGGTGCTGGGTAGTGCTACTCCGGCGCTGAGTAGCTGGCAGCGAGCACAGCAGGGGTTGTTGACCGGTTTATCGTTAACCGGGCGGGTGGGCAGCCGTCCCTTGCCCGGAGTGGAATTGGTGGATATGGCTATTGCCGAGGTGGAGGGTGGTCTGTCGCAGCAGTTGCGTGATGCCATCGCCGCTACCCTTGAGCGCCAAGAACAGTGCCTGTTGCTGCTCAATCGGCGCGGTTATTCCCCCTATTTGCTCTGCGCTGATTGTGGCGGCAGCTACCGTTGCCCCAATTGCGAAATCACCCTGACTTGGCATCGTAATGTTGCTCAATTGCGGTGTCATTATTGCGATTATAGCCAGCCCCCTGCCGATGCTTGCCCCCATTGTGGGGGCGCGGCGATGGATCCTGAAGGGATGGGAACCGAGCGTTTGGCTGATGAGCTGCAAACCTGTTTCCCTGGGGCACGCATTGCCCGTATGGATCGGGATACTACCTCGGCAAAAAATGCCCAGCAGGCGCTGGTGACTCGGATGGAGCAGTGCGATGTGGATATTTTGGTGGGCACGCAGATGATTGCCAAGGGGCACGATTTTGCTGGCGTAACTCTGGTGGGTGTGCTTAATGCCGATTCATCGTTGAACTTCCCCGACTTTCGTTCTGCCGAGCGCAGTTTTTCGTTATTGGCACAGGTGGCCGGTCGCGCTGGTCGCGCACAGCTCCCCGGTCGGGTGATAGTGCAAACCTATGCCGGTGATAATCCGGTATTGGAATGTGCTGCCAAGCACGATTATCACCGCTTTGCTAAACAGGAGCTGCCGTTGCGTCAGATGCTCCACTATCCCCCCTTCGGTTATTTGGTTAATCTGTTGTTGTCAGGTCTTGATCGTGGCGAGGTTGAACGGTGTGCGCAGCAGCTCGCCGGACAGCTATTGAGCCAATCAGGTGGAGATAGCGCAGTCGAAGTGCTTGGCCCGGCTCCGTGTCCGCTGTTTCGCTTGCGTAATCGCTATAGGGTGCAGATTCTGCTAAAGGCGCAGCAGCGTCAACCGCTACGTAATTTGTTGGCTCAAGCTCCGCATTGGCGATCACTGCTTACTGCAAGGGTTTCGTTGGCCATTGATGTTGATCCTGTCGATATGATGTAATTGTTAAAATAGCATCCTGTGCTACTTGGGGAATGGTTTGCTACTTTGTTGGCGCATGGTTTTGTCGGGCTAATTATAAAAATATATTGCGTGGATGAGAATAAATGATACAAGTAACTTCTCCAAAAGTAGTGGTAAAATAAAAA
>JAYEOA010000071.1:0-14245 GCA_034722515.1 Thermodesulfobacteriota bacterium
ACTTTCACACAGTAAAGGGTCAGTTGAAATTACCTGTAGGGGGCGGTTTTAGCCGCGAAGTCCTTGACATTTCCATCAAGCCCTTCCTAAAAAACAACCGCCTATCTTTGTTTTACCTGATAAAGTCAATGATGCATTTCGGTATCGTTACGGTGCGCTTTAAGGTTAGCACCAATGGTATCAATTTTATCCTCAACACTAATCATACGGGTTTCCTGCCTATCCATACGACCATCCAGCCTATCCATACGACCATCCAGCTTATCCATACGACCATCCAGCTTATCCATGCGACCATCGAGCTTATCCATGCGTAGATCCAGCTTATCCATACGATCATCGAGCTTATCCATGCGTAGGTCCAACTTGTCCATACGACCATCAAGCTTATCCATGCGTAGGTCGAGACCATCTATTTTATCATAAAGCAACTGATGACCCTCGACAACAAGGTCAAGTTTGTGCTGAAAATATTCGCATTGAATTCCCATTTGATGGCGAAAGTCTTCCTTAATTTCAACCTTAAATCTATGCATATCATTTGAAAATATTTGCGCCTGACATTGAATCTGTCGTTGCATCATATCTTCAATTCTTTGAAAATCTTTTTCGTCCATAATGTCTCCTAAACTAAACCTTCAATTGAAGACCTTACTATAGCATTGCCCATCCATTGCGTCGATATTTTATCAATCCACCTGCCACTGCTACAATAGCTCGCGGAAAGGAATCTAGTTGCGTAACTCAGGAACGTCCCCCTTGACCATACTCAACACTGGTCATAATTGTGCAAAATCAAAAACGCCCCTTTTCTGCATAAACAGACAAGGGGCGTTTGCACAACTACTTGACGATAACGATTACTCTTCTTCTGACAGTTCCACCACAGTACCTGTCGCAAAATCTGTCAACGACAAACCACCGCCTCCTTGAGCGCCATCAGGTAATGTAACCGTCACCTTAACTTCGATCGAGCCAGAATCCTCATCACTTGGCACACTAACCATAAATGATACGGTATGCATTTCACCATTCGAATCTGCCAAGGTAAAATCAGTCAAAGCACCACTAATCGTCCCAACAGAGGTCACAATTTTGTAAGTACTACCACCAATCAAGGCATTGTCATTTATATCGCCGAAATTAAAGGTAAAGCCTTGAGATGTGCCAGCATCCATTGCAAAAGTCGATGGGCTCAGATTTATAGAACCAATATCTTCTGAGAGCAAAATTTTAATATTCTTCCATACAGTGGTTTGAGCCTGAAACTCCCTATCTGCCGCAGTAAACTGACCATTAAGATCTGCATCAACATATAACTCAGTATCAGCATCAAACGATCCATTATCGTTAGCATCGATATATGGATCACTCATGTCATGTGTAATACTTTCGCCATCATCATAGACGCCATTACCATTATCATCGATATAACTTTCACTACCAGCAGCGTAAGCAACAACCGTACACAAATGGCCAACTAAATTATCTGAGCTAGCTGTACGCAACACGGCTTTAGCTTCCCCAATATTGGTGGTCGCATCAAATCCACTACTTAAACCAACGGTGCCATCTTCGGTCATAAAGCTTACTGGAGTACCATCAGGAACGGGGTTACCATAACGATCCACTAAAACAGCGGTAATAGTATCCTCAAGACCGTTGATCGTTCCGTCCATACTATGATACTCGGCCGCGATGCTCATCCGTTTCGCATCAAGTACACCACTAACAATAACCACTTGAACAACAGTAGCCAACGTTCTGCCAGAGTCTATATCATAATAACTGGCTCGGATATCTACCGGACCAGAAGTTGTACCACTCTGCAATGCCACTGAAACTCGTCCATTAATGGTATGAGCTTCAGTTTCTGACAGCGCAACTCCACCGCCAGGAGAAACTGCAATCTCAAAATCAACACGACGACCATCAGGAACAATGTTTCCTGCAGCATCACGAACCTCAAAAGTAACAATTGAAGTATCTACACCACCACTACCAAAAACACCAATAGTCTCAGGAACAGCACTTATACGAATAATGGAAGCTGGCTCACCTGTAGCAACTTCAAAAAAAATAGAATCGGTTATCTCTGTTCCAGCAACAGTACCAGAAACAGAAACTATGCCACCATAAGTCCCAGCACTATATGTTGCTGTCGCTATACCACTTAATGTTGTTGCCGCTGAGGTTATTTGTCCACCGCCACCCTCATCAATCGAAAAGGAAACTTCGGTACCATCAGCCACAAGTGCTTGACCACCATCAGCATTGTCATATGTCACTGTTGCGCTAATAATTAATTGTCCCCCTTGAGACAAAACCGTTCCTGTCTCTAACGAAGTGGACAACTGTAAGCTGTCTGCCTGCATATCTACTACAGTACCATCCCCTGAAGAGCTACTACCACCCCCACCGCCTCCGCAACCACCTAACAATAAAAGAGCGAACAACGTTACACACACGCCAGCTATTCTCATACTATCCTCCTGTCCATTGTTAAAAACACTGTACCTCATAAATCAACACGATATAAATTTCTATTTATATAACAGTAATTTAAAAAATTAAACTAACATTACCCTAACAGACTGTCAATATTTGAACACGATCTCTATAAAACAGCATAAAATAAAGTGGTCTACAGGTTTGCATCATAAGCACATAAACCCTCTTGAATTGGGAAGCCTGTTCTCCTTAAAGATTCTTCAGGCATGTCAAACGTAAAGGGCTGACCCCTCATATCCACCCTGTCGAAACATACCACCATCACTATTTCGGCGTTCGGTCTGCCGAACGCTGACGACGGCGCTGTTCACTTTGGGCTAAAGAATAACGGCAACCACAGTAGTTCTGCCGGTAAAAACCCTGTTCTTTGGAGATTTCGAGACTGCGTTGAAAGCCACCCTGTTTTTTAAAATTTGCCGTATAAAAATCAACATCTTCATCGCTGACCAGTTGGTCGCCGATTTGATTGATCCGATCAGCGTCCTTGTGCGGTGAAATCGACAATACGGTGGTAAATAGATCAAAACCATCGACCTTGGCTTGCTGTAGCGTTTTTTCCAAACGGAGCTGATAGCACAGGGTACAACGCTCTCCGCGCTCGGGCTCCAACTCATAGCCCTTAATACGCTGTTGCCAATATTGCGGTTCATAATCGCTGACAATCAGCGGTAATTCACAGGTTTGACACCAACGCACCATCTCGTCGCAACGAATGTGATACTCACGTTCGGGGTGGATATTGGGGTTGTAGTAGAATAGGGTCAACGCATAGTGCTGTTGCAGGCGCTCGATCACCGAGCTGCTACATGGGGCGCAACACGCATGGAGCAACATGTGCGGTTTCACCGTTACTCTGGTGTCGGTTGGTGAACATTGAACGGGGCAATTTTGAGTCATGGTGGTTATCTTTCGCTATACACAATTTCTGTAGTAAATTAGTTGGGTTTCGCTTTGCTCTACCCAACCTACCGTAGACTTTTCTCTACACATACTCGTCGAACTAATCTCTACAATTTCAAATCCGTAAAACAGGGACAGCCCCCGATGACCCTGGGGACAGTCCCTGTTTTACTATCTCGACAAGACTGGGTTGCCGCTACGGCTCCCCCCTGTTATAGTGCGCGTCATGAAAGATATATTCATTGCCGATGCACACTTGACCGACCCTAACGATGCCAGTTACCGCCATCTGATTGAGTTTCTGAGCGCTCAACGTGGTCAGATTCGTCATCTGATTTTGCTCGGCGATATCTTCGAGTTTTGGGTGGGCTACCGCCATTGCGTGTTTAGTGCCTACCTGCCCTTGCTGCAAATGCTACAGCAATTACACGCCGATGGCACCCAAATCGTCATGGTTGAGGGCAATCACGATTTTCACATGGGGCCTTTTTTCAGTGACACCCTCCATAGCACCATCATCAGCGATGGCGACCGTCTGCACCTAGATAACACCTGCGTCTACCTGTGTCACGGCGACACACTGGCCGCAACCCCCAACTACCTGCGCTTACGCCGTTTCTTTCGCAGCGCCTTTGCACGCCTGCTCATTCGACTGCTCCCTGCCGACACCACATGGAAGATCGCCGAAACATTAGGTAACGCCAGCCGTAAGCACCGTCAAAAGCAACCGCAGCGCAACCGCACCCTCCCCAAACAGGCAATTAGTCAACAAGCCACGCTCCAATTCGATCAGGGCTGTGATGCCTTTATCTGTGGTCATTTTCATCAACCATGGCATCAGCAGCAACAAAATAAACACCTTCTGGTGGTGGGCAACTGGGGCGCAACCTGCCATTACGCAGTCCATGAACATGGGCGGTTCAGCCTTGAGCAATATGTGCCGTAACTATTCAGCGTGATAGGCACGCAATCCCCATATCAAAGGACGCAACGAGCCCATCCATGGGACTTATTGTCGTAAGTCCATGGCGACAAATACCCTTGCTATGGGGATTACGCGCCCAACTTGAGAGATGCTGAATAGTTACCTCATAATAAACTATCTAACTCAATCTCTTCAACTGTTTCACCTAGCGTTTTTAGCGCCGGTTGCAACTGCTCGCGGTCGCCAATCAATATCATCAATTGCCGATCGGGATGGAGATAGTGCTGCGCCACCCGTTGCACATCAGCCACGCTGACTGCGGCAATCCTTTGCCGATACTCTTCCAGATAGTGCTCAGGGTAATGATACATCTCCTGATTCATAATCCGATTCGCCAAGGCATGGCTATCATCAAAAGCAAACACAAAGGAATTGATCAAGCTATCCTTGGCTTGCTGTAACTCCTGCTCGCTGATGGCTTGCTGACGCATTTGTTCCATCTCTTGGCGCAGTAAATTAACCACCTGCGCCACCGAGCTGTTTTTGGTTTCACATCCGGCAATAAACGGGCCACGCAAACGCCGACCAATGGAAAAATAAGAATACACTGAATAGGCCAAACCGCGATTAGAGCGGATTTCGCGCATCAAGCGTGAACTAAAACCGCCGCCGCCGAGAATATAATTCATCACCTGAATAGCATGCAGATCGGGATTATCCTTTTCAATGCCAATTTCACCAAGCACTATCGTCGTCTGTGGTATGGGACGATGAACAAGGAGAATTCCTGCGGGATCTGTCGGACTAAATGTGGGCAGTGCATGCGCCACGCCATCACGGTGCCAATCGCCAAACGTGGCATTTAGCCACCGCCGCGCCTCTGCTGAGTTAAGCGCTCCGGTGATAACAATACGGGTAGCACTTGGAGTAAAGTAGCGCTGATAGTCGTGCTTAAGGTCGGCAATGTTCAAAGCAGCAACGCTGTGCTGGCGGGGAAAGCTAGCTAATGGATGACCGACATACAGTCGCGACATCAACAGTAGTTGAGCCAAACTTCCGGAGTGATCACCCCGACGCCGAATCGATTCCAGCATCTGCTGACGAGCGATTTCAAAGCGCTGCTTATCAAACCGTGGCTGACGTACCATCGCAGCCAGCAATGCCAAACCGTGACTGGCATCCTCACGCAGCAACGATAGATCAAATGTAGTGGTGTAGGTACTGGCATGCACCTGGACATTAGCTGCCAGTCCCTCAAGCTGCCCGTCCAACTGTTCGGCACTCCACACTCCGGCGCCGCCACTACGCAACAACGCCGCCAACAGTTGCGCCGCTCCCGCTTTTTTGTTCGGCACACAGGCTGTTCCTGCACCAACGACCACGCTTACATCAAGCAACGGAAGCTCAGAGTCATCTTTAAAGTATACCTGTATCCCATTATCTAAACGAAATTTTTCTGGATATTCTATACTGAACTCCAAAGGAGCATAAGTAAGATCATCGGGTCGCTGTTCAGCGGCAATTACTCCACTAGCACTAAGCCACAGACCCATCACCATCATCACTAATCCCGGCAATCGTCCCAAGAGTCGCATCATTATTTCTCCTGTACCAAAGTGATAACCGTCCGATTATCGACATTAAGCCAACGCTTAACCGCCTGCTGCACATCCTTAGCTGTTATAGTGGCTACCTGCTGATCGTAGTCAGTCAGATAACGCCAACCACCGGCAATCACCTGATAACGGGACAACATGTTGGCCATACCGTTATTGGTACGCAAATAGCGCAGACGGTCGGCTCGCAAACGCTTACGAATACGCATCAAATCAGCGTCGTCAACCAATTGATGTTTTAGCTGTTCGAGTTGTTTATAGATCGCTTGTTCCAGCTCGGCGGTGGTGTGGGGTTGGCGCGGGGTAGCGCTAATCACAAACAAATTGGGGTAACGACCACCGGGGGCGCCATAACTTGATACGGATGTTGCCAATTGCTGCTCCAGTACCAAATGTTTATAAAGTAGCGATGTTGGCCCTTCTGTCAACAATTTACCCAGCAAATCAAAAGCGTAATCATCGCGAGTGGGCAGGGTCGGCTTATGGAATGCTACCAACAGCTGCGGCTGAGCATCAAAACGAACCTCGGTGCGCCGCTCTCCACGCTGAGGTGGTTCAATAGCGGTAACGGGCGGAATCTTTTCACCGGGAGCAATATGAGCGAAATAACGCTCCAACAACGCTTTCACCTCGGCGACATCGACATCCCCTACAATAGCGATAACCGTGTTGATGGGAGCATAGTAGCGGTGAAGAAAATCGGCCGTCTCCTCCTTGCTCAAATTGTTGATATCACAATTCCAGCCAATTACCGGATGACGATAGGGATGTACTCGAAAGGCTGTCGCCAGTAACGCCTCATACATCATCCCCGAAGGCTTACTTTCGTAGGAACGTCGTCGCTCTTCGAGAACAACATCACGCTCGGTATAAAATTCGCGCAGCACCGCATTCTCCATCCGATCCGCTTCCAAGGACATCCACAGCTCCAGTTTATTGGCAGGGAGAGAAATCAAATAGCTGGTCAGATCTTTCCCGGTAAAAGCGTTGAAACCAACACCACCTTGGCGGGCGTATATCTTGGAAAACTCATCCTTAACCAGCAATTGGCGTTGTTGCTGCTGTAAATCGGTCAACTGCTGGCGTAACTGCTTAACCTGTACCTCGTCAACGGGAGCTTCAAGCTGCGCCGCTTGCAATGTTAATGCTGTTTTATCAATCGCTTCGATCAAGGGTTTTTCGGCGGCGTAATCTTGCGTGCCAATAGTTTGCGTCCCTTTGAAGCGCATATGCTCCAACAGGTGAGCCACTCCACGATTTGCCCCATCCTCATCGGCAGAACCAACCCCCACGGTCATATAGGCGGTAAAGGTTGGACTATCGTGGCGCTCCACCACCAACACGGTTAAACCATTATCGAGATGAAACTGCTCCACCTTCTGTTCAAGGGAGGTCGTGGCACCCGCCAGCGTCGCCCCACTAAAACAAAATATCAGGAAAAATTGAAACAACCTGCGACCGCATAACATAGAATAAACTCCCGCCAATAGGTATTAAAGAGATCGGCAAACCAACGCCGCACAGCATAACACAGACAGCTTAAACAAGATAACAACAGGGATAAAAAACAGATAAGATCGTAGCGAAAAAAAGAGACGAAAAAGAAAACACCCTGTTCCGGAGGAGGGATGGAACAGGGCTGCGCCCCAAGGGGATGGGACTTCTTTTCTTATGTTGCTGGCAGTAAACTGCCATGGCTTAGCAACATTTGACTGCCATGAAACCACCGTCAGGGACAGCTACTTCACGACGCCAATATATATAGCCTGAAACATAAAATTCATCAAGCCTAAAAAAATTTACTTAGCATCAAAAACACATTTCACCTTGTTTCTTACTGTGCAAAATTTTCCCCATCTGGTACAGTAACAAAATTCTAAAGATCTTACACCATTCTTGTTCAACGAAGATGGTCTGATCCTGATTTAAGTTTTTCGGTTTCTTCATGCCGCCTGTCAACAGACAGCATCCGGCCTCTGGTCACCCAAACACCGAGCTGCTGTGTATGTTTGATCTCTGGATCCACGAAATAAGTGGTTCCGATTGAATCTCTGTGCATCTTCACCCACGATGGTGACAGCTTGGCGTTGTGTTATGTGATCCAGACCCTGCGACACAATGAACCGTGGCTCTACAGTTTATACCGGCTACCTGACAACCACTGTGATGGAATCAGGTTAGTGCTCTGTCAACACTAAATCTTCGGGTCTGACTTCGCCTCGCACCATTCCTGCTGCGTTGCGAAAACCTTGAAGTGGAGCTAGCTACTCCTGCGGTTTCGCGCCTTGCATGAACGGCACGATACTGTGTCAGACACTCGAATCTTTAGCATTGACAGAACACCTGCAAGAGAAACGGTTTGACGACCATCAATCGTTTAAAACCATCGAATTAATGACAGATACGAATGAGGGTTCTCTCGTATCTCACGTTGTCACAAATTGGCAACGTCACCAAAGGTTATGCATGAGCAAAAAAATGTTGATCAACGCCACCCTTCCCGAAGAGGATCGGGTGGCCATTGTTGAAAATGGTATTTTGACCGAACTGGACATCGAAGTCGCCGATCGCCAGCAAACAAAAAGCAATATCTACAAAGGGGAAGTGATCCGGGTCGAACAGGGATTACAGGCCGCCTTTATCGATTACGGTGCCCAGCGTGCCGGGTTTCTCCAGATCGGTGAAATCCATCCATCCCTGTACCCCAAACGAGACGACGACAGTCCCCACCCGCGCCGCCCTGCCATCAATGACATCCTCAAGAAGGGCCAGCAGATACTGGTTCAGGTTGTTAAGGAAGAACGTGGCAACAAGGGCGCTGCGCTGACCACAGAGTTCTCCCTCCCCGGTCGCTATATGGTATTGATGCCACAAAGCGATTCGCACGGCATTTCACGCAAAATTGAAAACGATTCGGTACGTAAAGGGATCAAGCAGATCATGGCTGATCTGAATCTGCCCGAAAACATGGGTTACATCATTCGCACCGCCGCCATTGACCAACCGGCACAAGAGCTAAAACGCGATTTTGATTACCTGTTTAACACCTACAACAACATCATCAGCCACAGCGAAAAA
This sequence comes from Thermodesulfobacteriota bacterium, assembly GCA_034722515.1. Classification (GTDB taxonomy): domain Bacteria; phylum Desulfobacterota; class Desulfuromonadia; order Desulfuromonadales; family Desulfuromonadaceae; genus Desulfuromonas. The sequence goes on from JAYEOA010000071.1 coordinate 9,031, forward strand.
ACACAAGCTCCGACACTGATCTATCAGGAATCAAATCTGGTACTGCGCTCGATCCGTGATTATTTTAGTCCAGAAATTGATGAAGTGCTCATTGATGACCGTGCGGTATTTCAAGAAGCGCGAGAGTTCTTTAAGGCGGTAATGCCGGAATATACCTCACTGGTCAAACTTCATCAGGAACGCCGCCCGATCTTTTCCCGCTACCAAATCGAGGAACAGATTGCCGCACTTTCCAGCAACACTGTTAACCTCCCCTCCGGTGGCTCCATTGTTCTGGATCAAACCGAAGCGTTAGTAGCCATTGATGTCAACTCGGGGAAGATGTCGAGCGAGCAGAATGTCGAAGCGACAGCACATCGCGTAAATGTCGAAGCTGCTTGCGAGGTGGCTCGCCAATTACGTTTGCGTGATATGGGCGGCTTGATCGTTATCGATTTTATCGATATGCGCCAACGCAAAAATGCCCGTGAAGTGGAAAAAGCGTTAAAAACCGGCCTAAAAATTGACAAGGCTCGTGTCACCGTAGGGCGCATCAGTCATCAATTTGGTCTACTGGAAATGAGCAGACAACGAATCAAAGCCAACCTTGGTGAAGGGACATATCAGGTCTGCCACCACTGCCAAGGGAACGGGCACATTCAAAGCGCGGAATCACGCTCCGTTGCACTACTACGCCGCATTCAAGCAGGAACCGCCAAAGGCAGTATCGTTCAAGTAATTTGTACGGTCTGTGTTGAGGTTGCCAACTATCTACTCAACAACAAACGCCGTGAACTCTTTGAGCTGGAGCAGCGCTACAAGCTCACCATAACCATTCATTCAAACCCGCAATACTTGCCGGAGCAAGTAGCACTCGACTTTATCAAACAGTCGAAAGAACAAAAAGAAAAGCAGCAAAACAATGATCAAACTCCGCTGGTGGAGACTAACGTTGCCGATAGATGTCAGATTGAGGACACTTCAACATCTGAAAGTACAGAAAATGTTGAGCAAAAAAAACCCCGGCGACGCAGACGGCCCAATCACCGCCGTAATAATCAAAAAATAAACGAAAATGTAAGCGCCAGTAAAAACAACGAAGGGACGCCAACAGAAACGAGCGAACAACCTGACACTACTACGACTCCAGTTCAGCCGAAGTCAGTAGAAGAAACTCAGAAAACATCTGAAACTGCTCCACAGGAAAAGACCACTCAAGCTGCTACAGAAACAGATAACGTTGCCAAGACGGATGAAATCGATACCGAAGTTAAAAAACCGGTTCAGCGACGCCGTTCAACAGCAGCAACAAAAAAAGCAGCACAGCCTACAACAGCAAAAAAAGCGGCATCATCAACACACGAGTCTGAGGTTAAATCTGCATCCGCTGAAAAACTAGCCGAAGAATCAGACACACCAATGGCACAAGTGGAAGAAAAACCAAAACGCCGTACGCCCCGACGTAAAACAGCCAGCAAAACCAAGGAAGAGGGGACACAGAACATTGTACCTAAGGATGGTGAAACAACCACCACTGATGATAAAGATGCAAAAGCCGTTGAAGAGAAAAAACCGGCTCGACGGCGGCGAACGACTAAAAAAACAACGGAACCTGCCGCAACAAAGGCTGCAACAGAGTCTGCTGCTACGGAGTCCGTAATGGCTGAAACGGCTAGCAACGCTGACAAGAACAAAACAAGCACAGCGGAAGAACCAGCAAAACCAAAGCGACGTACTACGCGCAAAACCGCACCAAGCACCGTGGAAGGTGTTGCTACAACAGAATCTGCTGATGAGGTGACTAAAGAGAGTCCAGAGGTGAAGAAGCCTGTACGCCGACGGCGCACCACCAAAAAGGCAGTAGAAGCAACGGCACAGGAATCCGCGACTAGCAATGCTGGCACTGATAAAAAAATAACTGATACGGCAGAAAAAACAAGCGAAGAAGTAAAACCTAAACGCAAAGTAGCACGGCGAAAAACAACGACCAAACCGGAAGACGCTGCCAGCTCAGTCGATACCAACCAGAAGAAAACTAGCTCAGACGAGGGTACAACAATAGAAAAAAAAGTAGTCAAAAAAACGACAAAAAAAGCGGACTCAGAGGCAGAAATAGCAGCGGAGACAAAAAAACCGGTTCGCCGACGGAGAACAACAACCAAAAAAGTAGCGGAAGCTCAGGAAAAGACCACTACGGTGGAAAAACCAAAGCGGCGTGCATCATCGACCAAAAGCAAAACGACCTCAAAAAAGGCAACATCGACCGAAGATAAACCTGTCGATAGCTGATAGGTTCGACATTCGCTAAAACTAAAAAGCCGCTAAACAATTTCGCGCGTTTAGCGGCTTTTTCTGGCAATTTGTGATGTTGTGTATTCTTACCGATTACGATTTCTTTGCCGGTCGCATTTGGCGGGAAATAATGGCCAAAGGCAACAACCGCCGGTGTTTCTCCAACAAAGAGCACAAATCAACACCATCGTTAATAATCATATCTTCAGGACTAAATTCGGTCTTGGCAATATAACTTTTGCCGCCTCGTCGATAAATAGAGATCGTATAACTGCGATCAGAAAAATCAAAAAAACTTTCATGTACCAGTTCTTCAATCTGCATAAACTCAGTTCTCTCTGTTGAACGTTAACCAGGGGTTAAAATCAAAGCGACTATTCAACGCCTTGCCTGTTGGGATCATTCTGACTACAATTAATTTATATTTGCAGTATATGCAGATAACGTTCCATCTCTATCAACAACGTCGCTTAACCACCATTCTTCAGGCTAACCAGACGTTTAAACTGTGTCTATTATACTCGATCACGTTTTCTTATTTTTTCAACAGCAACGACAAAAACAACAATGCCCCTGTTCCGCAGCAACGGAACAAGGGCATTTGACCAAGCTATTACAGTGATTTTACGAAATCTATTTTGTCCGACTAACTACATAGTCGGCTAAAATATGCAATGCCTGTCTTGCTTCACTGTCAGGGAATATTGCCAGACAACGTTTGGCACGTTCAACCATTTCACCAGCACGCCGGCGCGTATAATCGATTCCATCATAACGATTGATCAAGGCAAGAATACTGTCAAAATCTTCGTCACTTAACAGCTCTTTCTCTACGATTTCGGCCACCTGATCACGCTCTGAACAGCTACAATTGCGCAGGGTTTCGATCAAAGGCAACGTCATCTTTCCCTCTTCAAGGTCATGACCGCAGACCTTGCCAAACTCCGCCTGATCAGCTACATAATCAAGAGCGTCGTCCATAAATTGAAAGGCAATCCCTAAGTGCATACCAAAATCGTTGAGAGCTTGCTCTTGTTGCGCATCGGCATCACCGAGAACTGCCCCACAACGACAAGCTGCTGCGATCAACACGGCGGTCTTATCACGCACCACCTGCATATAGTGTTCTTCGCTCAAATCAAGATCGCAGGTGCTGATTAGCTGCAAGACTTCCCCTTCAGCCATCATCGTAGTCGCATCGGAGAGCGCTTGCAAAATAGCCAAACTTCCGGTGCGTACCATCAAAGAGAACGACTTGGAAAACAGGAAATCGCCAACCAGAACCGATGCTTCATTACCCCACACCGCATTGGCTGAAGCCTCACCACGGCGCAAATTAGCACTATCAACGACATCGTCATGCAGCAAGGTAGCAGTATGGATAAATTCCACCACACTGGCGACACCAATATGTTGATCACCCTGATAACCGGTTAAACGAGCCGACAACAGCACCAACATCGGTCGCATCCGTTTACCGCCACTGGCCAGGACATATTCACCCACTTTACTAATCAACGCTACTTCTGAAGTAAGATCGTGCTTAAATTGCTGCTCGACCAAGGACATATCACTGTCCAACATTTTTAATACTTGTTCCATGAGTCTGATCACCTAAAAGTCAAAACATCGATAATTCACAACATTGCAATCGAAATTCAATACATTTCAACGACGGACAGTATAAAGCAATCTGCGCCGCTTGACACTCGAAAAAGGAGCCTTATGCCTACTATTCATCCGCACCGACACTTGTGTCTGGCCAACCGGAGCGAAAACGGGAAAACTGTTCATCCCAATAGTAATGTTCCTCAATCCACAAATCTTCAACAGCATCGAGATTCAATGACAGATTCGCCATATTTTTACTCAGATATGAGGCATCCAACATTTCATCATCATCAATAATATAGTCAGCATTCAGGTCAGCCCAGTGAACATGGGAAATCACCAATCTACTAGCGCCGAGCAACTCGCAACGGCTACGACCAGTTGCGAAATGTACCACCAACTCCCCATCAAAGCGCACCATCTTACCCAAAGCATCAGCGGAAGAAACTCGCGCCAGATAATAGATTTGTAATGGTTCCTGCTCCAACTGAACAATCCAGCGTACCAACCCAGACTTAACATCTACACTATCGGGCGCAGGGACGGCCGCCACAAGAGTCCAGCCCGGCGGCAATGTTTCACGTACCACCCCGTGTACCCCCAGCCCTTTAAAGCGCAATTGCACCGGTATTACATCATCAGGAGACGCATAACTTGGCAACACACGCGCTGCTTGCAGGGGTGGCAAATGAGGAAACCAGAACCAAACACCTGCGCCCAACATCAACACCGCTAACGCAACTGCCAGCCATGTCTTCGACGACAACAACCTCTGAGAAAAAACTGGTTTTTCCTCGGGCAACAGACAAACAATTTGTTCCAGAGACACTTCCAGTGCCTCGGCCAAACGCTGGGCATTAACACGTTTAATCGTCGGATAACGATTATTTTCCCAACGAGAGATAGTATCCGTAGTCACACCAACCATCTTAGCCACGTATAGCTGCGTCAAGGATTGTTGTTCTCGAAACCGTTTAATAGCGCTAGCATCAATACTGAGCGTCGCTTCTGTTTTTTGCACATCTGCTGTTTCCATAATGGCGCTACCCTACCAGATCAAGCAAAAAAGAGCAACGATCACACTATTTCTCACAACACAGTCATCACGATAACTTACTGAAAAAACAGGAAAACATATCGACATCGGGCGGCATACCAATAGATATCGGCTGTAAAAGTGTTTGCGAGCAGGTATAAATACAAACAACAGATCGAAACATTTTTAAACCCGAACACACACAAGCCCTTAAAGGAGGCAACCATGAAAACAAAACTGATTTTAATCGCTCTACTCACTCTCACCTGTGCCGGAACCGCCATAGCCACTGACCAA
>JAYEOA010000072.1:0-14058 GCA_034722515.1 Thermodesulfobacteriota bacterium
TCGCCGCCATTCTTACGAATGACCGACGCATGACTCGGGGCTATAGCTGGTCGCTAGCCTTTGCTATACAGGGACTTTCACCCTTCGATCTTTACCGGCTTTTACCGGCGCTTTCACAACGTCCTCCCTTCTGTCCATATCTTGACATCCATACTATGAAATAGTATATTAATTTCATGAATTGGACAGTAAACATGACCAAAAAAGCGGCAAAAACGATTTCGAAACTTCCAAATGGAGTTCAAGAATCATTGTTTACCCTTCTTCTGAATATTGAAAATGATGGACCTGTCCGTGGAGATTGGAGTAATTACGGTAAACTTTCTTCCGTTCGACATCATTGCCACATAAAAAAAGGAAAACCCACCTATGTAGCAGTGTGGGAGGTCAAAGATAAACAGGTACGCCTTGTGGAGGTAATTTATGTTGGAACACACGAAAAAGCACCATATTGAACATAATATTTTTGGCCCAGCTGAAAACTGGGCAAAAGTAAAATCTATATTGAAAGAGTTTGGTTTTTCAATACAAACTGAGGATTCAATTCCCTGGAGAGATGCTTTTCCGAAAGAATTTACGGATAACGAATCTGGTACCGCACTATGTGGTGCTCGAAATAAGGAAAATTTGACCCAGGTGCAGCTTTCTGAGAAGAGCGGTATTCCTCAAAGACATATTTCTGAAATGGAACGGGGCAAGCGACCTATTGGAAAGAAGAATGCAAAATTATTTGCAAGTGCATTAAATATTAATTACAAAGTTTTTCTCTAAATTTTCCATACTCTTGTGGTGCCAGTGAATCCGGCTGCCACGAAAGTAGAAACCCAGAAATTTACACTGAGTGCTTGGTACCACCTGACTTTTATCGGTGTTAACCTTGAGCTTCAGGTCTCTTTCGATAAATCGGGTAAGGCTTTGCATCACCCGCTCTCCTGCTCTTTGGCTTTTTACCATAATGATAAGGTCGTCGGCATAACGGGCAAAGCGGTGACCACGACTCTCCAGTTCTCTATCCAGTACATCGAGCATTATATTGGATAGCAGTGGAGATAGGGGGTCGCCTTGCGGGATTCCTGCTCTGCTGGGTATCAAGGTGTCATCATCGATGATACCGCAGCGCAGATAGCGACCGATCAATTGCAGCAACGCAGCAGTTGGTGAGTTTTTGCGACGCCATCATTACTCGGTTTTGCCGATGAATTGTTGAATGTCGGTGGGTATGGTGCGTCGGTAATAGTAGACGTTACCGCGCCGCATAAAGTGTGCAATGTGCATGTAACCTCCCGTAGCAAATCCCGTAACAGTTGCTACTAAGAGGAGCTGGTCTAGCTGTTGAATTTACAACAAAACAAGACCCAGTCTATGTTTAGACTGGGCCTTGCATCGTAATGGTGGCGGTACAGAGATTCGAACTCCGGACACTGCGGATATGAGCCGCATGCTCTAACCAACTGAGCTATACCGCCAAACTTGTATTTCTTCTACCCACCATTCCAATATCTTCGAAAATGCCAGGATTTATTGACTTGGTTGCGGGGGAAGGATTTGAACCTCCGACCTTCGGGTTATGAGCCCGACGAGCTACCAAACTGCTCCACCCCGCATCAAAGCGAGGGGAAATTTACCTATTTAGAGTAACAAAGTCAAGATAAAAATTCACCATTCAAAACATGCGACAAAACCATCGCTGCAGCAATACCACCGAAGCAAATTTAAGAGGTTATTTTCTTTACAAATCCAACCATCCTACACTGATAGTGCAATTTACCTTTCAGTGTTGCCGCATCATTGTTGGTTGCAACAGGACCTACGAGAACACGAAACCAAACCCCTTTTGCTTCAAGATCGACACGCTTCACTGTTACAGTAAATTTGGCTTGCAATTTTTTCTGCACTTTTTCAGCATCACTGCGCAGTTTAAAGGAACCAACCTGCACCACATAGCCACCCTTCTTCAACACCGGCTGCGACTTAAATTTAACAACAGCGGTAGTGTCCAACGCCACAGCAGTTGTTACCGACGAAGCAGCATCGACCTTCTTCACATCCGACACAACGTCAGCTACCGGCTCTTTTACTAAATTAGCCGCAGAATTAATCCCACTACCGAGAGGACTTTGTTCAGAAGAAGATATAAGTTTAGTTATCGGATCGGCAACCTGCTGATCATCCTGCACCGGCACAGCGGTTTGCTTTTTATCAACGCCAGCATTAACGGCAACATCTGAAACCTCTACCCGAGTAGCATCCGTGGTATCAAGCGGCGCAACCGCCACCTTAGACGCAACAAACGTCGTCGCTGCATGACGGGGCACCTGTGAAGTTTTAATAATCGATCCTGAAACAGCATCGCGCTGTTTGCCGACAAAAATTCCAAGCAAAAAAGCCATCAAGCATAAAACAACCACGATGAGAAGAGCGCCAAGAGGACGACGGCGACCACTCGTTTGTGACGAACGTGAATATTCAGGTGATGCCATAATTCCTCCTCGTTAATTACATTTTTTCAGGTGCGGACACCCCGAGAACCCGCAAAGCATTACGCAGCACTATTTTTACGGCATTAACCAAATACAACCGCGCTTCGCTGGTTTCAACATCGTCAATAATAACACGATGCTGGTTATAATAACTATGAAACTTTGCCGCCAACTCTTGCAAGTAAAAAGTGATCCGATGTGGTTCATAGCTTAATGCCGCTCCAGTCACCACTTCGGGATAACGCGCCAACATCTTAGCCAGTGCCAATTCATCGGGCAACGTCAACGCCTCGGCGTTGACGGTATCCGGCAGGGGTAGCGTTAATCCAACATCCTTGGCGTTACGGTTAATGCTGCACACACGAGCGTGAGCATACTGCACATAAAAGACCGGATTTTCAGTACTCTGCTTTTTGGCCAGATCAAGATCAAAATCGAGTTGGCTATCGGAACGACGCATCAAGAAAATAAAACGACAGGCGTCCCTGCCCACCTCATCAAGCACCTCTTTAAGGGTAACAAACTTGCCCGAACGCGTACTCATTGCCACCTGCTCCCCTTCACGCAACAGATTGACCAACTGCACCAAAATGATCTGCAAATCTTCAGGATTACGCCCCAATGCCGATAAAATAGCCTTCATACGCAGCACATAACCATGATGATCCGCGCCCCAAACATCGATCACCGTATCAAAACCACGCTCATATTTTTCACGATGATAGGCAACATCAGAGGCAAAGTAGGTAGTCACTCCATTAGATCGGATAAGTACACGATCCTTGTCGTCGCCAAAATCGGTGGTACGAAACCACACCGCTCCATCTAGCTCGTAGGTATAGCCATCACGGGTTAAAGCCGCAACACCGGCCTTGACCAAACCACGATCATAGAGAGTTTGCTCGCTATACCAATTATCAAAGGTGATACCAAACGCCTGCAAGTCGTCATCAATTCCGGCACGAATAGCCGTTCCGCCACAATGGGAGAAATGGGTAATCGCCTCGTCCTCGGGCAGGTTCAACCAGGTATCGCCATCTTGCTCCATTGCCTGCCTAGCCAAGGTGGCAATATAGTCACCCTGATAACAGTCATCAGGAAAGTCGATATCCCGTCCATGAAGTTGGCAATAACGTAGATAGATAGAGCGACCGAGGGTGTCCATCTGATTACCAGCATCATTTATGTAATACTCACGCTGCACATCAAAACCAACCTCTTGCAACACTGAGGCAACCGCATCCCCGGTAGCAGCACCACGACCATGACCAATATGCAATGGTCCGGTGGGATTCGCGCTGACAAACTCCACCTGCACCCGACGCCCACTACCGACCTCACTGCGCCCAAACGCATCACCCTGAGTATAGACATCACTAAGCACGCCATACCAACATTCGGCAGTCAGGAAAAAATTGATAAACCCCGGCCCGGCAATTTCCACCCGCTGCCACAAACCCTGTTCATTTTGTAGCTTATCCACCAATACTTGAGCAATCTGGCGCGGTGCTTTTTTTTCTGGACGAGCCAACACCATCGCCACATTAACAGCAAAGTCACCATGATCAGAACGGGCAGGAACCTCTATGGCAAATCCGGGGATTTCACCGGAAGTTAACAATCCTTCAGCATAACATTGCTGTAACACCTGCTCAACGGCATTTTTTAATCGTGTTTTCATAAAAGTGCTTACCTTTTTACCAACGAAAACGGGGGCCACCAGCGCCCCCCATCTGCAAAAAAATTATTGTAATATCTTGCGTATAAAAACTAACGCGTTCGAGGATTGAACTGGTAGACCAACTCCCCTTCACGCACAAAGCTCAGGCGACCTCGCGCCACCTGCTCAATATAGCGATCATCATGCTGTAGGGCATCCACCTCGGTGCGCAAACGAAGATTGCTGTCTCTGAGCTGCTGAACCTCTAATTGTAATCCTGCTCTATATTGACGCACTTGATGCAAGCGCAACGCCCCTTTGTCTCCAAACAAAGCAAAGCTCAAACCCAACACTGCCACCAGAAATAAACACAACGGTCTAGAATTCATTATCATTTTTTGATCAGCAGGCAAATCAGAACCCCTCGCTAAAAACACACCAACGAAGCAAACATAAACATCCATACAGCAAACTCTAGCAGCCTGTCGAACTTAGCAAGAATCTACTGCGATTCGCCAAGCCCGACAGGCTGCTAGTTTATGCCATCCTTTTTTTTTGTTCAACCGTTTTATTCAGCTAATATTCATCCCATCCAACAACCTACTCGCCATTCCATCCAACCTCGCTTTAACCGATTTCCATTCCGGCATGATCTGATGCATCAGGCGATAAAATTTATCACTGTGGTTGTGTTCAGCAATATGGCACAACTCGTGGAGGATAACGTAATCGATACACTCGCGGGGAGCTTTTGCAATTCGGTACGCAACAACTTCACCACCTTGATTGTCAGACAAAAAATAATTATACTGTTCCTCAACGCAGTACATATAATTTCAGGAGATCACCAGCATGACAACAAAGATACATAGCACACCCGATAGCGAAACCGTTTCACAGCGAAAAAACGCACAACCGCCCCGCTATCATGTCATTATGCACAACGATGATTACACCACCATGGAGTTTGTGATTGAAATGTTACGTGGGATATTTCGCAAAAGCTCCGCTGAAGCGACCCACCTGATGTTGATGATTCACACCGAGGGACAAGCGGTGTGTGGATGTTATACTTACGAAATTGCCGAAACAAAAATAGCCCAGGCTCACCGCTGTGCTAAAAACGCCGGGCATCCACTACGCTGTAGTATGGATAGAGCTTAAACCAGAATCAAACAAACTAAAGAGAAAGATAACCTGCGTGACTTTTACCAAAGACGTTCAAATTATATTCTCCCTCGCCATTCAAGAGGCTCAGCGCCGTCATCATGAATATTTAATGACTGAGCACCTGTTGTATGTCATGCTCTATGCTGACGAATCAAAAAAAATCCTCATAAACTGTGGTGGCGACATTAGCACCCTGCGCGATATACTCAATGATTACCTTGTCTCACAAGTTGATTGTATTGAACACGAGGGGCATGACGACAAAAGTTATGTTCCAGAACAAACCATCGCCCTGCAACGCATTCTACAATACGCCGTTACCCACTGCAGCGCCGCCGGTAAAGATAGCGTTAACTCCGGCGACCTGCTGGTTTCAATTCTATCGGCAGAAAATGCCCATACGACACAAATTCTCGACAGCCAGGGGATTGCTCGGCTTGATGTCCTCAATTACATCTCCCACGGCACCACCAAACACGCAACGCAGCCACACCAACAACCGTCATCTCAACCAAAAACTGCACAGCCAAAAAAAAAGAGCGCATTGGATTGCTATACGACCAATTTACGCCAACGGGCGCTAAAGGGGCAGATCGACCCACTCATCGGTCGCAGCAGTGAGTTGCAACGCGCCCTGCAAGTGCTGTGTCGACGGCGCAAAAACAACCCCATCTTAGTCGGCGAACCCGGCACCGGCAAAACAGCCATGGCAGAAGGGTTGGCAACCCTGTTAGTGGAAAATAAAGCACCGGCGATCCTACAAGAAACCGAGATGTTCGCCTTGGATATGGGCGCATTACTGGCAGGCACTAAATTTCGCGGCGACTTTGAAGAACGACTCAAAGCGGTGCTGCACGAGCTAACAGAGAAGGATAAACCGATCCTGTTTATCGACGAGATCCATACTATCATCGGTGCCGGGGCAACGGGAAGCGGCTCGATGGATGTATCCAATCTCCTGAAACCGGTGCTGGCATCAGGTGATATTAGCTGCATTGGCGCTACCACCTACGATGAGTACAAGACCCTGTTTGAAAAAGACCGTGCCCTGTCGCGGCGTTTTCAAAAAATTGATGTTCTTGAGCCCAGTGTTGCTGAAACAATTGAGATCCTTAAAGGTCTCAAGCAACACTACGAAAGTTACCATAACATTCGCTATAGCGATGAGGTTTTACAGGCTGCCGCTGAACTATCTAACCGCTACCTGACCCACCGTCATCTGCCAGATAAAGCCATCGACCTAATTGATGAGATTGGTGCCCGGTTCAGAACTCAGGGAAGCAAGAGAAAAACCGTCAAAGTGGCCGACATCGAAACCGTTGTAGCAGAAATGGCTCAAATCCCGACCCGCAGCGTCTCCCGTGATGATCGCAAAAGCCTGAAAAACCTTGAAAGTCGCTTGCGCCACTGCGTATTTGGTCAAGACGATGCCTTGCAACAGGTAACCAGAGCAATCCTCAGGGCCAGAGCCGGGCTTGGGCATCCAGAACACCCCATCGGCTCATTTCTATTTGCCGGCCCCACCGGAGTTGGAAAAACGGAAGTTGCCCGCCAGTTGGCGACCAAGCTCGGAGTAGCGTTCACCCGTTTTGACATGAGCGAATACATGGAAAAGCATTCCGTAGCCAGACTTATTGGTGCTCCACCGGGATATGTCGGCTTTGATCAGGGCGGATTGTTAACCGATGCCATCAGCAAAAAACCCCATACGGTATTATTGCTCGATGAGATCGAAAAAGCCCACCCCGATCTATTCAATATCCTGTTGCAGATTATGGATCATGGCAGCCTGACCGACAACAACGGTAAAACAGCCGATTTTCGCAACGTTATTCTGATTATGACCAGCAACGCTGGTGCCCGTGAGATGAGCAGCACCCTGATCGGCTTTAACGCCAACGGCAATCAAACTGGCGGCAGCCCCGACCAGGCACTGGCAAAGACATTTTCTCCTGAGTTTCGCAATCGACTCGACGCCACCATTGTGTTCTCATCGCTGGCACCAGAAGCCATTCACAATATTGTCGATAAATTTATCACTGAATTACGTGAGCGATTAAAGGAAAATAACGTCACGCTCAAACTCAGTACGGCGGCAAAAAAATACTTGGCAAAACACGGATTCGACCCCAAATATGGAGCACGTCCCCTAGATCGACTCATACAGAAAAAAATCAGCGACCCCCTTGTCGAAGCGATCCTGTTCGGTACACTATCAGAAGGTGGACAAGCACAAATCGGCTGTCGTAACGATACATTAACCTTCAAACTGAATTCGTGACCCACATATGACCGTTTTTGCCCTCGATAATCGATTGATGTTCCCTGCCCCCAGCCTTGCCGATGACAATGGCCTGCTTGCGGTGGGCGGCGATCTTTGCCACCAACGATTATTGCTCGCCTACAGTTGCGGCATATTCCCGTGGAACCATCCTGATGATCCATTACTGTGGTGGTCACCAAACCCTCGTTGTGTCCTGCGCCCTAATGAGCTGCATATTTCGCGCACTATGGCTAAAAAAATTCGTCAGGGGAATTTCACCATCACCTTTGACCATGACTTTAGCTCCTGCATCGAACAATGCGCCAACGCCGATCAACGTTCAGACGGAACATGGGTTAGCTCCGACATCATAGAGGGCTATACTACACTGCATCAGATGGGCTATGCGCACTCGGTGGAGTGCTGGCAGGACGGGAAATTAACCGGGGGGCTTTATGGACTCGCAATAGGACACTGCTTTTGTGGAGAATCGATGTTTCATACCCAACGTGACGCCTCCAAGCTGGCATTCATCGCCTTGGCAAAACACTTACAGCAACTTAACTACCAGCTCATCGACTGTCAACTGCCGACCGAACACCTTCATTCATTGGGAGCTTACGACGTTAGCCGTGACGATTTTTTACACAGACTACACCGCTGCAATATAAAAGTTGACAATCACGTGATAGCGGGGCTTTTTTAAACAGAAAGGTATCAAGGACGCTGCGAACGATAGCGGCGATTATGTTGTTCTTGCTCGCGAATATAGGCTTCAATTTTCCCGTCAGATACCATCCCCTGCTCAACAAAATACTGCCCAAACCGCTTTTGCAATTGTCGTTGATGACGCAACAACACCTGAACCTGAAACGCAGTAAGATAGCCCAACTCAACAGCGCGAGCACCAAAACGACCACGCCGTCCGCGAAAACGATTAATCGCTTGGACGTCCCCAGTCTTTAGCCATCCCCAACCTTCAGCAATAGTGCCGAGAATAGGTCGTTGCCGCCGCTGCCACACCAGCGCCTCAATCATTTCAGCATACGAAATAACCCCGCGATAATACAGGAACAGACCGGTTTCAAGGTGACGCTGAGGAAGCTCAAAGGGAGATGCTGTAGATTCAGACTGATCCGAGCGATAATTAGTCGAATTAGTTGAAGATGGGCGAGAATGTTCTTGGCGAGGCGTTGGTTTTTGCCACCCTTGCCGATCAAAACTCGTATCCCAATCTGCGGGAAACCTCAGTTTATTTTGCTCATCAGATGAAAAAGAGTCGAGCAACTGATAAGCCTGGCTCACATCTCGAAACAATTCATTTTGTCGCTCATACTCGTGCGGTGCCGCTCCGATCAAACAATCAGGATGAGTTTCCTTTGCCTTCTGGCGATAGGCAGACTTAACACCTCTGGGCTGAATATAGTACAGAAAGTCACGATTGACCTGCACCTCAGCACCAAACAGTACCCGACAGGCATCAAAAAGATCCGTTTCGGCAAATAACGACATCTAACACCCTGAAATACTTAGAGAACGGTCAAACCTACTACGTTCGATGACCAACGACACGAGAAATTAACAATAGCAACCACAACACTATACTAAAAAAACCAGCAAAAAACAAAGACAAATCCACATTAACTATTGCATCAAATTGAACATTAACTGAAAGCGTAATTAAAAATAATATCGGATTCGCAACTCAAACTTGTCTTCGTTGAGCTTTTCACCATGCTCGGTGTTACCTTCTCCGGCAATATGTGAAAAACGCAATCGCAGCTCCCAGTCGGTAAATCCGCTATACACGGCTTCGGGACTTAAAGAATAACTGTCATCGTCAAGGTTGATGATTGCGTTCAGGGCGGGGATGAAATAGAGCAGGTCGAACGGTTCCTTGTGGATAATTCTGGCATAGAGATAGTTCCGCCCAATCTGGGGCATTGCATCGCCGCTGCGACTGATGACAGTGGCCTTACGGAAAAGACTGTCATCACCGCTGCCGGTGTATAGGTTGTCCGCCTCATTGACCAGCTGATAAAAACGCTCCATCTCAGCTTCGGAGTACCCCGCATCGTTATGGTAAAATTCAAGGATGGTAATGATGTTGTTTTCAGTCAAATAACGCAAACCAAACAGATAACTGGTGACGGATCTGTCATGCTTTTTCAGTATGCCATAGCTGTTGAAAACCGTTACCCTCTGCTGCGGAACATGGGCAACCTCAGCGTGAATCTCAACATGGGACGCAAGATTTTTGGAGAGATCGATACCATATCGGGTTGAACGGCTGTTGCCGGTAAGCACAACAATATCGATGTCGGTATTTCGGTAGAGAAGATAGAGTTTCGCCGCCAGGTTGACATGATCCTGCTCACCAAAACCATCGTTAACCTCTTCCCATACCGGCAACACCACGGCGGTCAGTGCCACCGTCTGTAGTGTCCCGGAAAAACTCTTGATCAGGTCGATTCCGGCACCAATATAGCCTTCAAGAGCGTCTTCCGGGTTGTTGAGATCTTTAGGGCGATTGATAAAGCCCACCGGATTCCAGGCATAGCCTGTACCCCATTTGAACGGTTTTTTACCCAGCTCAAAAGTGATCGATGGCGATGGTTTGATGCTGGCATAGGCAGAAAAAATATCCAGATGATCTTCGCTATCAACCTGATCCCTGCGGCTGGATGCCTGTAACAGTCCGTTGAAATCCACGATCCCCTTATGATAGTTCCCCTCCAGTTGCAAGGTTGCCGTCAAACGATCCAGATCGTTACGCGGCTTGTCATAGAATGCCAGCCGCCCCAGAGCGCCGGTGGTGTTGATCCGGCTATGATCCCATTTCAGCTCAGTATAACCACCCCATTCAAAGCTCTTTTTTTCATATTCTTCCAGATTGAAGCTGTAATCCTCGGCCAAACTCACGACAGGGATGACTAGTCCCACCCCTAAGAGAGCAGCTAAACAAGCTAAAGCAATTGTTTTTCGCATAACAACCATAGACTAACGTAACTCATCAACCCGTGACAGATAGTTGAGGGAAAAGACCTCATCTGCCAGTTCTTTTCGATTGATCTTGGCGTATATCATGATCGATTTGTAGCCTTTGTACAGTGGGCTGTCGGTTTCCAGCACCGACGGGCGCACGATACCATTACCAAAATCTTTCACCTGCTTGTAATAGAGAGTTTTGATCAACATGCCGCTGGCGGCATAGCAGGCGATGGTGGTGGGAATCAGGGATTGCTTGTCTACCCACATTTTCAGGGTGTCATAGGCAATGGCATTCGATTTTGCTTTGAGGTCGAGCAGGTAAAGTTGCTCCTCTTCCGTTACCTGTGCCACATCATATTCGGCACTGTAATCAAGGCGCAGGATATCGGAATTGTTGAAAACTCCACCGACCACCGATTGCAAACTGGTGATCCGGATCGGTCTGCCGACAGCTGGGATATAGAGCCACATATTGTCACCATGGCGCAGGGTGGAACGCCCTTTTTCACTGGCTGGTGAAAGGAACAGAGCCACCATCTTGTCCTGCCCTTTCTTTACTGAATAGAGGACGAACTCTTTTTTACTGCCATCCGGTTCGATGTTGATCAGCTTACGGTACATCTCGTAAGATTCAGGGTTGAGGTTTTTATCCACCTGCTTGAGGATGCCATCACCTTCACTGTCACCATCGAGAGCATAAGCGCTCGGCGCAGCCCAGAGAAACAGCGGCAACAGCAGCAAGGGGGCGAACAGAAGTTTATTTTTCTTCAATAAGTGCTTGAACAACTTCATGGGCAACTCCTGTTCGCAGGACGTATCTTATGTTGTACGAGTTCAACGCTCCCTCCATCTTGGTACCGAATTCTCCGGCGACAACGAGCGTAACCCCCTTGGCTTGCAGAAAGAATGCCACCTTGGGACCTGCCTTGCGGGCAGCATCGGCAAAGGGGTTTTTCTCCGCTTTCATAAAGTTTCCACTACCATCAAAAAACAGGAAATGGGCTGCCCTACCGGATTTTTCGCTAACCATTGAGTCTGCTTGCGAACCATTGGCTGCGACGGCGATAGAGGCAATATCCTCTATTGCATTTGCACTGCAAACCATGAACAGGCTGAAAAAAGCGATGAGCAAACACAGTCGGTTTTTTTTACAAAACATACTCATTCCTCCTTACTTAGTTTTTGGACGCCATCTGATTTTTTACTTTCTGCGAAAGCATTAAACATGCTTCAGGGCGGTAATCGGATCCATTCGCGATGCTTTCCAGGCCGGTTGCAAACTGGCGATCACGGCAATAGCTATAACCATGGCGACCACCAGCACCACGTCTGCAACCCCAATGGTCGGCGAGAGCAGCAATCCGGTCTGGCGACCGAAGTCAAAACGGATCTGCGTTACGTTCATAGCTGCGATACTGACCAGACTGATCACCGTACCGATCGTGGTGCCAAGAATACCCATCAACAAGCCTTCAACAATAAAAAGGGCGAGGATTTTATTCGGCAGCGTCCCGATGGCGGAAATGGTTCCGATCTCGTTGATCCGTTCATAGACCGCCATGACCATCACGTTCATGATACTGACCAGCACGATGGCAACCAGCATGATCTTAATAAAAAAAGTCATCAGATCAATCATCTTGGCAATGTTAAAAAAAGGTGAAATCTTTTCCCAAGTATGCAGCTCAAAAACCGGCATACCCTGCTTATTTTTCATCGATCCTAGTTTTTTCTGCAGGCTGGCAAAAACTGTGGGCAGCTGATCGATATCGTTCAGGCGAATGGCCACCTCGCTGACCTCAGCAGTGCCGATTCGGAGCAGGGATTTGGCATCATCGATATGGATCACCCCATCGCGCCCCCCCGGTCCGGAGATCCCTTCGAGAATACCACGCACCACAAAGGTTTGGCCGTTGACTGAGCCATCCTTGTTATTGGCGACCAGGACAATTGCATCACCGACCTTGACCTTCATCCCCTTGGCGAGCAGTTCTGGAATCAGAATCTCCCCCTGTTTAATCAGTCCCTCTTTGTTACCCTCAAGCAGCCGGTCGGTCAATAGCGGCGCGGTTTTAATCTCATCCGTCGGGGTAACGGCATTTAAGCGAATATTGGTGGTCTCAGTGAAATTGCTGAACATTGCCCCAAGCCTGATTCGCATAGAATAAGCCTCCACGCCATCTTCCCCGGATAGAACCTGAATAATCTTATCTAATTGTTTGCCGCTCAGATTGCGGTTCAGGGGTAAACTGTCGATAGATGCAAGATAACCTTTTTTGTGAATCTGGATATGACCCAGCATCGAATCGGTAATCTGACCAACCATCAAAGCCTTGAACGAGCCGGATATCGAGATGAACAGCAGCACGGCGACCACCCCCAGAGTGATCAACATGGAAGTCAGCAGGGTGCGTCGTTTGTAGCGAAACAGGTTGCGCGTAGCCAGTTTAAAAATATTAGACATCATCACCTCCCGCCATCCCTTCCAGCATCGTTTCCTGCCTGTGCAAGATTCCATCTTCAAGGGTAAAAGTAATTTCGACGCTGTCAACAATGCGCTGATCGTGGGTGGAAAAGATAAAGGTAGTGTTGAACTCATCACGCATCTGCTTCATGAGATTGATAATTCGACCGGCCGTTTCACGATCCAGGTTGGCCGTTGGTTCGTCGGCCAGAACCAACTGGGCATTAGTGACCAAGGCTCTAGCTATGGCAACGCGCTGCTTTTGCCCACCGGAGATCTGGCTGGGATACTTACTCCCCTGATCCGCCATCCCGACGGCATCCAGTAGCTCCATAACCCGTTTTTTACGTTGTTGCTTGGGCCACTCTTGCACCATCTGCAATGGATATTCGACATTTTCAAATACCGTCAATACCGGAATCAGGTTGAAGTCCTGAAAGATAAAGCCGATATACTCACCGCGAAAACGAGCCGCATCCTCACGGTTCAAACCGGTGATCTCCTGTCCGGCGACCTGCAGATAGCCGGAGGTGGGCGGATCAAGGCAACCGATCATGTTCAGCAGTGTCGTTTTACCGCTCCCCGAAGGACCGATAAAGGAAACAAAGGAGGATGGCTCGATAGAAAAATCGACCCCGCGAATCGCTTCAACCCGGATATCACCACTGACATAGGTTTTAACCAATTGTTTTGCAATAACAACAGACATAGAGCACCTGTGCTTTCTTGATATTTAATACCTACTTCGCTAATTCTTAAACTTCGAGTTTCATTCTTAAATTTACTTACGTAACCTGAAAGTCGGATAAAGCTTACACTATTCCTGGTTCCCACGCTCCTGCGTGGAACGAGAGTACATCAACGCTGTTTCTCCGCTAATTGCTCCAAACTGCTCAGCCATTGATTAAACAGAGGACATTTTTTGCGCATAGTATCAATTCCAATTGCACTGGCAGTGGCTATACCAGTCGATGCCTTCTTAAACTTGCCACGGGACGAAAGCGCATCCAATCTTTTTGACGGTGCCGTT
>JAYEOA010000073.1:0-2888 GCA_034722515.1 Thermodesulfobacteriota bacterium
GAAGGAAAGAAGTTTACGCTGCAGCTAAAAACAACCGACCAGAAAGATGGTCAGGTAATTGTAGAAATTGGGATCGCATTGAAGTGGTTACGTTGAACTATGAGCAAGCGGCAAAGGAGCAGTTGTTGCTCCAAGCAAATGGATAGATAAAAATACGACAGTTTACTTGACATCTACCGATAATGTCTTCCAGTGTTTTGCTTTCATAATATATATGATAGTAAAACATGCCACCATGATCAAGGATGTTTTGAATAATCTCAAAAATTGGAGACACTCCTAAGAAAGGTCAGTCAAGGAAAAGGGGTCAGGCTTTCAAGAAAGGTCAGGGGGGGGACGCTGCGAAAGCGCTAACTATGGGACAGGCAGAAAGCGCCGGTAAAAGTCGGCAAAGAGTAAAGGGTGAAAGTCCCTGTATGGTAAAGACTAACGATCAACTGTGGCTCCGAGTCATGCGTCGGCCAGTCGTAAGGGTGGCGGCGAAGCGTTGACAGGGGGGATATGGGCATGGCTATTGAGCTCCGAAATCACCTATTCGAGTTGTCGACCTTGTTGCCTGAGGGGGAAGACAAAACGATGTGTTGCGTAAAACGCGAGTGACACAACGGACTCGCGGAGTCGAAGACCCAGAGCATGTATGCAAACTCTTTGTACGGACATTTTTATTGGCCTGACATCGATATTGACTTAACTGAAGAAATAATTGAACATCCAAAAAGATTCCCTTTAAAAGCAAAAACCACATAACGAATAAGGATAGATAACAAGACTGTAGGCTCCTAGTATCACGTCATGAACCGTGGTCGGCGACGTCATCCAGTTTATGTCATACACGATAATATCGCAAATGTTTATATCGAACCTGTTTTCCATGGAGAAATTACTGGTCTATTTTAATGTCCATGAAATGTCTTGTATATATAACATAATATGCTGAGATTTATGTTTTGTATGGTATACAATACAAATTGTGGATGGTAGATATGGGGGGATGTGCTAAAAAGGGAAATGTCATGTTTTTTTTGATTGGTAGTAAAATCAGGGAAGAGCGTAAGCGGCGTAAGATAACACAGGAGAAGCTTGCCTGTGTTTGCGGAATGGGGCGTGCAACGATCAGTCAGATAGAAAATGGTACTATCCCTGAGATTGGTGTGCGCAAGCTTATCCGTATTCTTGAAAGCCTTGATTTGGAGTTGTTCGTTAGAAAAGCAAATGCCCCGCCCACCCTTGATGAACTCAAGGAGGGTTTTTTTGATGAACCGTAATGTTTTGGATGTATGGTCAGGTATCCCCTTTTTATTTTGCTGAAAATGGTGGCCTCGCAAGTTATTGGAAAAATATGCAAGGGAGTATTTGTTATTAAATAACAGGGAAATTGCGCAAATTATAGAGCAGACTTCGGATGCTGTTGCGGATACTCGCAACGATATGGTTGAATATATTGCTGACCACCCTGAATTTAGTGATATAGGTGAAAAAATGATGGCATGCTGGGAAGATGGTATGCAGGATTTTTCGTAACTAATTTGTGTGCCCAACTGGTGTAGCGAATAGCGTTAAAGGAAACATATTATGAAAATGATGGTGGTATCGGTTGGCGGTTCTCCTGAGCCGGTAATTTATAGTTTGAATGAGCAACAACCTGATTATGTGGTGTATTTTGCTTCCAAGGATTCTCGGAAATTGATCTCCTCTGAAATAGAGTCGCAGCTTACCTTTACGCCGGTGGATGTTGAGAAACTGGTGACAGCGGATGAGCAAGATTTATTGGTATGTGTGCAGTATCTGCTGAAAGAGGTTCCCCGTTGTTTGCAGTTATGGGATGTATCTGTAGATAATATCATTTGTGATTATACCGGTGGTACTAAAACCATGTCTGCTGCGATTGTTTTGGCGCTCTCTTCGTTTGTGCGCCAATTCAGTTATGTTGGCGGTGTCAGCCGCGATAAGGATGGTCTAGGAGTTGTAATTGGTGGCCGTGAGCATATGTTGTATGTGCAAAATCCTTGGGACGCACTGGCTATTCGCTTTATGCGCGAAATTGAGTTGATGTTTAATCGTTGTCGTTTTCAATCTGTTATTGATGTTGCACAGGCAGCTAAACTAAAAACTGAGGATAAAGCGCCATTTTTTGCTTTTATTCGTGATGTAGCGGAAGGTTTTTATTGTTGGGATGGGGTGCAATACGATAAGGCGTATAAATTACTGAAACAATGTACCGGTAAGTTGCCAACTCTATTTCAGTTTTCAAATAATAGGGAGCTTGATGATTTTTCGCGGCAATTATGTAAAAGTTTCGAGCGTTTGACACTTATTAAGGACCAGAGTGACCAGTTGAAGCCGAATAAAGGTAAAAAAATAGCTCAAGGGGTTGATCCTTTATGTCGGGACTTTTTGGCTGATATTGTTGCTAATGCGGTGCGTCGTGCCGAAGTGGAGCATAAATATGATGATGCTGTAGCACGGCTGTATAGCGCGATTGAAAAATTGGCAAAAATTACCTTGCAGGTTGAATTTTCTATCAATAATTCTAGCGTTGATGTTGCCTTAATAGATGATAATGATGTGAAGCAATGGCTTGAAAATGAGTGTGGCGGTGAAGGGTTGCCTATTATGTTGCCATTGTCGCGCAGCTATGAGTTGCTGTATCGCTTGCATCATCCATTGGGGGTGCAATTTGAACAACATAGGTTACAGTTAGAAAAAGTACTTAGTATTCGTAATAATTCGATTCTTGCACATGGGTACGATAGTGTGTCCGGAAAAACATATTGCGATATGTTGAATATTGCGTTGCAGTTTTTAGATTTGCAAAAAAATGATTTGCCGACTTTTCCGCAAATGAACTGGGGTTATCAGGGTTTGTCATAATTGGTTGTAACTGTTCA
>JAYEOA010000074.1:0-13750 GCA_034722515.1 Thermodesulfobacteriota bacterium
CAGGGTTTAGTCTCACTACGTTTGGCAAAACTGGCTAATCGGGTAAGATTTTACGCAGTACTCGGTGGTGGTGGCGAGTAGGTACTGTTGTGTGATCTATTGCTGACCTGCGGTTTGTTGCAATGTGCTGGCAAACCTTTTTTCGGCAAACAGATCAATTGCTGCATCGATGATTTTATCTTTTTTTGACCGGTCTTTCTATGTTGCACTTGTTGCAGAGAGTATAACTTGGTGAACATCCAGCAGCACCTTGGCGTTGCTATCAATTTTGGCAAAGGCCAGAATGAATTTCGATGGCATGTTGTCGGGAGCCGGTTCGACATCTTGAGCATTGATATCAAAAATAGAAGTAACACCCTCTACCATAATTGCCAGACGCTCTTTTTCTGTGCCGATCTGTGTCTCAACGACAATAATGGCAATACGGTCGCCCATTTCGATGGCTGGGTGGCCAAACCACAGATTAAGATCCAGCACCGGAATCAGGTCGCCACGCAGACTCATTACTCCACGCATATACGCCGGGGCATCGGGCAGTATGGTTAGCTCCCGACGACCGACAATTTCCAGAACATTCATAATGCCGATGCCATATTCTTCATTCGCTGCGCTGGTGAACAGATATTTGCCCTCCTTACCCAGCATAAGCTTCGACATGTCACTACCGCTGTGTGCCTGTTGCACCTTGCTAACAAAAGTGCCCGGCGATAGATTAGACTTCTGCTTGACCGTTGCGCTCTTACCGGGGCAAGCTTTGTTGGCAAATTGTAGGTCTACGAAAGTATTGAAGTCGATGGGGGAACCTATGTTCATTTTACTGATCATATATTCGTGCATCGCCTTTAAATCGGCAACGACGGGATAAAGATCGTGAGTGCGGATTCCTGCCGGTTCGGTTAATACATTTTGCAGTACCGTTTCGTTTAAGTTAAGAACCCCCTTGGGATCGAGAAATTTCACGGCTATTTGTGCCGCTTTTTGTTGATTGTCGGCAATAAGCTGACCTGCCTGAACCATCAGATTTACAAATTCCTGTACTGCGAGGGGGTGTTCGTCTATCAGCTCCTGACGAAACACATTTACGCAACAGGGGTGATCGTCCCACACCTCGCCGGAAAGTAACACCAACTCGGCGCTATTGGATGAAATTGCCTTGGTACCAAGAGGCTCGGCGACCATGAATCCACCGGCATTGGCGTTAGCACTGAGTAGTTCGGGCATGCGCACCGGCGGAACAATTTCAAGATTCAGATCGCCCTTGATTTTACCGGCTACTCCGGGATCAAGCCCAAGTTCAGTCATGTAGATGTGGGTGATCATATGGTGAACCGATAACTGATGCGGCAGGTAAAATGTTTTGCCGGTAAATAGTTCCTTACCGGTGCCGCTGCTCTGTTTGTTGCGTACCATGATGCTGCCGTTTTTATGCGCCAGCAATACCAGTTTTATCGGTACGTCGAAGCCAAAAAGGTCTACAGCCATTGGGGCGAGGATTAACGCGGCATCCAGTTCGTTATTTTCCAGTCCATCTGCTACCTGATTCCAGCTTTGGGAACATTGAACCTGTAGCTTAAAATGGAGCGGGGTAACAGCTCCTGAATCGATTAAGTGTTTAGCAACGCCTAAAACCAAATGATCGGTAATCTGGATATAGCCGACGGTGAGTTGAACTTTACCATCGCTATCAACTACCGGTACGTGCTTGGCGTTTTGTTGTGGCTGGTCAGCGTCATCGGAGAAGGCGGCTTCAATCCTTTTCATCAGATCGTCCGGTGCAAAAGGTTTTGACACTACGGAATTGACTCCAGCCTCGGTGGCAATAGCCACCTGGGATTTTTCCCCTTGACCTGTCGCCATAATAAATGGGACAGAGGAGCGTGTAGCGTGGGCGCGTACCCATTTGAGTAGATCGAGACCGGATATTGCGTTCATATTCCAATCGCTGATGATGAGATCAACCTGCTGATCTGATGTGAGGATTTCAGTCGCTTGTTCACCGTCGACAGCTTGAATGATATTTTCGAACCCTAAGTCCTTAATCAGCCGAGCTTCAATTTTTCTGGTTACGGTAGAATCTTCAACCAACAAAATTTGGATATTTTTTTTAGGCGACATAAGTAAAAACCTACCTTCCTTGCATGCTGAATAGCTTACAATAAATATAATATTGACGTAACTATTCAGCACCTCTAAAGTTGGGCGCGTAATCCCCATAGCAAGGGTATCTGTCGCCATGGATGGCGACAATAAGCCCCATGGATGGGCTTGTTGCGTCCCTTGATATGGGGATTGCGTGCCCATCATGCTGAATAGTTACGTATTGACGCATGACAGATAATATGGCGACGCTCATGGCGCGATTGTGTATGCCACAGTTTGTCTTGTTCATGTAAAATCGTCTAGTGGTGATTTTCTCTGTTTAACGCTAGCTTTGTCAAGGTGTATTTCAGGCGTATCCCCAGCATTGCCGCAGCGCTGCTCAGCCCGCAGATCAGACCAATCCAAAAACCACGTGCCCCCCATTGAAGATGCAATCCCAGATAACAGCCCACGGGCAAGCCGATCACCCAGTAGGAGATGGTTTGAATAATCATGGGTATTTTGGTGTCTTTACAGCCGCGCAGGGCGCCGGCGCAAGCAACCTGAATGGCGTCGGGGATCTGATATATCGCAGAAAAGAACAACAATGAGGCGGCGCCCTTCAACAGTTGGCTGTTGTTGTTGTAAATTGATACGCACTGCTCGGGGAATAATGCCATAGCTGCGCAACTTAATAGCGATATGCTGAATGCGGTTAGAATGCCGATATGTACAGAACGTAATGTTTGCAGACGGCGTTGTTTACCAATATTGTAACTAACGCGTACCGAAATGGCGGTGGCGATGCTCAGTGGCACCATGAAGATCATTGCGGTGAAGTTGAGGGCGATTTGGTGGGCGGCAACGGTTTGGGCACCAAAGCGTGCCAGAAGCAGGGCGATTATGGCGAAGATGCTGCATTCGATGAATAATCCTCCACCGATGGGTAGACCGAGCTTGAGTAGTTGTTTTTGGGTATCCCAGCACCAAGGTGCGTTGAAGCGCAGCATGTGCAGATTGCGGTAGATACTCCCACGCCAGAACACTAACAGCATGCCGATAAACATTGCCCACATGCTTAAAGCCGTTGCTGCGCCACAGCCGATGCCACCCATGGCCGGAAAACCCAATTTGCCAAACACCAACACATAGTTGGCAATAATATTTATTGCCAGCCCGAAGAAACTTACCAGCATGCTGGGTCTGGTCAGGGATAGTCCCTCGCTGCAATAGCGTAATGCGAAGCAACCGGCTATGGCGGGGAATCCCCACGACACTCCATGCAGGTAGCCTTTAATGAGCGGAATCAGAGTTGGCTTTACTGCCATCCACGGTAACAGTATGTCCGCTTGTTGCAGTAGTAGTAGAATCAACAGCCCACCGATTAACCCGAGATAAATTCCCTGTGGAGTGATATGCTTGATGGCATCATGGTCGCCGCCGCCATGGGCTTGGGAAATAGTGGGGGTCAGCGCACTGAGGGTGCCAAGTAGCAGCAGGAAGATTGGGTACCAGATGCTTGAACCGATGGCGACGGCGGCTAAATCGCTGGCGCTGACACGTCCCGCCATAAGGGTATCGACAAATCCCATGCTTGATTGTGCCAGTTGAGCAAGAATTAGCGGAAGGCTCAGGAGGGTGAGGGATTTAAGTTCGGCACCAAGTAAAACAAGGCGACGCTTGTTACGTTCCATGCGGATCCTTTCAAAAAAACAGGTCTTTCAGCGCAAAAGACCTGATTGAATAGCAGAGTTGTTCGATTTTGTACAGCCAGTCCAGAATAAATGAAAACTTGTTGTAACTACTCAGCACCTCTCAAGTTGGGCACGTGATCCCCATAGCAAGGGTATTTGTCGCCATGGACGGCGACAAGAAGCCCCATGGATGGGCTTGTTGCGTCCCTTGATATGGGGATTGCGTGCCCATTAAGCTGAGTAGTTACGCGAAATTTTAGCATAGCTTTATTCTGTAATAGAGAACTTTCTGGTAGGATAAGGCCTGTGGGTGGGTGGTATCAATATTGTATACAGTGGGGTGATGTGAAAATAGATGATCGTTCATTTTTGGTGATCCACGATGCTGATCGGCAGCGGTGGCTGCGTTTTGAACATCCCCGGTTGGTGGTGGAAGCAACAACTGTTGCCCAGGTTGTTTCTGGGCTGCAGCAGGTTGAAGAGGCGGTGCATGATCATGAATGGTACGCTGCTGGCTTTGTTGGTTACCAGGCAGCGGCCGCATTTGATCCACGCTTGGTGACGGTTTCCGGTGGAACATTACCCCTGATGTGGTTTGGGTTATACGAAACGGTGACCACTATTGAATTATCTACCCTCGAATCGGTGGTTGATCCATTGTTGTGGAGTGGGGGCGTCGAAAAAAATAGTTACCTCAACGCCATCGACTCGGTGAAACAATATATTGCCAGTGGCGATACCTATCAGGTAAACTATACTTACCCTCTGCAGTGCCGATTCGAAGCGGATCCGTGGGCGTTTTTTGTCCAATTACAACAAGCTCAACGGGGCGATTATGGTGCGTATATCGATCTGGGTCGTAATGTGATCTGTTCGGCATCGCCGGAGTTGTTTTTTTCGCGGATTGACGATGTTGTCACCACACGACCCATGAAGGGGACGGCTCCACGGGGTCGCGATGGTGCCGAAGATATTGCATTGAGTAAAGCGTTATCTTTGAGTACAAAAGATCGGGCTGAAAACCTGATGATTGTCGATATGCTGCGCAACGATCTTGGTCGTATTGCTCGCCTGGGAACTATTAGCGTGGACAAGTTGTTTGCCGTTGAACGCTATCCCACTCTGTGGCAGATGACCACCGAGGTGCGGGCGCAAAGTGATTGCACCATCACCGAGCTATTTTCTGCTCTGTTCCCCTGTGCTTCCATCACCGGAGCGCCCAAGGTGCGTACCATGGAGATCATCGCTGAGCTAGAGCAATCTCCCCGGCAAATATATACCGGCTCCATCGGATTTATCACCCCCGATGGGCGGGCACAGTTCAATGTGGCTATTCGCACCGCTTTGATTGATCGCCAGCAACAGCTAGCCGAGTACCGGGTTGGCGGTGGCATCGTGTGGGATTCCCATCCCGAACAGGAATATGCCGAAACCCGGACGAAGGCGAAGGTGTTACATTCCTTTTCCAAAGACTTTAAGTTGCTGGAAACCCTGCTGTGGGAACCGGAGTCGGGCTATCGCTTGTTGGAGGAGCACCTGCAACGCCTTATGGTATCAGCCGCCTATTTTGGTTATCCCGTTGATGTGAATCTTTTACGCCAAGGTCTCATTGATGCCGCTGCCGCTCGCCTGCCGCAACGCTGGCGGGTGCGTTGTCTTGTCGATGGGCACGGACAACATCAACTGCAGTTTGT
Source organism: Thermodesulfobacteriota bacterium (assembly GCA_034722515.1). GTDB lineage: Bacteria > Desulfobacterota > Desulfuromonadia > Desulfuromonadales > Desulfuromonadaceae > Desulfuromonas. Next base: position 5,468 of record JAYEOA010000074.1, read on the forward strand.
TCCACAACCGTACCGTCAACAAACAACTCCGCTACGTGTGGCTATGGCGCGTCGGCAAGTGGATAGTGGCGACCCGCTGTTGTACCATAAAACCGATCAGCGTCAACGCTATGAGTTGTTACTTCAGGAAGTTGCACAGGCGGATAGTGGTATTGACGATGTGGTGATGATCAACGAACGCAGTGAGGTGACCGAAACCACCATCGCCAATATTGTCATCTATAAAGATGGTCGCTACCTGACGCCACCGTTGTACTGCGGGTTGTTGCCGGGAACCATGCGTCAGGCACTACTGACCAATGGAACCATTGTCGAACAGGTGATTCATGTCGATGATCTTCAGACCGAAACACCGCTTTATCTTATCAACTCAGTACGCGGTTGGCGTTGGGCGCAACTGCAGCTCCAAACATTCGCTGATAAAAAAACTCCTGCGCAGAATCTGCGCAAGAGGCTTTTTAACATCTCGCTGAATCGTTAAAATTGATCAAAAATCGTGCGGTTCAAAACTGATTTGTGCTTGAGGTTGCGCCGCATGTGAACCTGAACCTACCTGAAAACGACTCAGCAGTTGGCGTAACGTGTTTGCTTGACTTGTTAGTTCGTCCGATGCTGCGGCACTCTCTTCGGCACTGGCAGTGTTTTGCTGTGTTACCTGATCTATTTGCACAATTCCCTGATTTATTTGCTCGATACCGTTGGCTTGTTCTTGCGAAGCCGAGGCAATTTCGCCTACTAAATCGGTAACTTTTTGGACTCTGTCGGTAATTTCGGTCAACGCTGAAGAGGTGTTTTCTACAACTTGTTGCCCATGCTTGGCTTTATTGACCGAGGTTTCGATCAGATTAGATGTTTCTGCCGCTGCCTTGGCACTACGGCTGGCAAGGTTACGCACCTCTTCGGCGACTACGGCAAACCCTTTACCATGTTGCCCGGCACGGGCGGCTTCAACAGCAGCGTTGAGGGCCAGTAGATTTGTCTGGAAGGCTATTTCGTCGATAACTTTGATGATCTTGGCAATATTTTGCCCCGATTCGTTGATCTCGTTCATCGCTAGTGTCATCTCGCCCATCTGGTGTACGCCGTCGTCTGCAGCCTTGCGGGCAGAAGCCGACAATTCGCTGGCGGTGGTGGCGCTATCGGCATTATTGCGAGTTTGCGAAGCCATCTGAGTCATTGATGCCGAAATCTCTTCGATGGAGCTGGCTTGCTGTGTTGCGCCGTTGGACAATGCCTGACTGGAGTTTGATACCTGTGAGGCGCCGTTGGCTATTTGGTCCGAAACACCTTGGATCTGCTGGATCATAGAGGTCAGGTCTTCACCAACCTGCTTAATTGTTGTACGTAATATATCTTGCTGATCTTTTGGGGTAATAGTAAAGGTTAAATCACCTTGAGCCAGCTTTTCCATGCAGGTAACGACTTCATTTTTCAGGTCGTCGGCAAAGCTGTTCATGGCCGTGACCATTTGCCCCACTTCATCGGTACTGTTGATTTCTAAGCGGTTGTCCAGATGCCCGTTGCCAAGCTCATCAAGCACTGTAACCGCTTTTTTTAGTGGCACCGACAGCCGTCGTGATGTAATGAGACCAAACCCAAGGGCAAAGAATACGCCGAGGACAATAGTTGTTATGGTAATTGTTTTATTGCGCGATGCGCTGGCAATTGCGGCGTTGCGCGATTGGTCGGTTAATTGATTATTCAACTCGTACAGGCGGTTAAGGGATGTACTCACTGCATCCAGCGCCATTTTTTCGCTGCCAAGGGCAATTTTGGTGACCTGATTCAGGGTGTTTGCTTCCTGTTTTACAATGTCGCTGGCGTCACCGAACATATCTTTGATGACCGCCAAAACGGGCATGATGATATGAGTATAGGTTAAGTTGGCTTCGCGGATGTCTCCCTCGGCGATATAGGTTTCAATTTCAGCACCAATGGCATGAAGTTCTTCATGGGGAAGCTTGAGCCGTTCGAGGGCTTCACGTAATTTAGTGTTGTTGGTTTTAAACGACTGTAGCCAGCGTCCGAAGCCACATTTAGTATGATCAAGTTGTCCGGTAAAATGTGTTTCGTGCTCAATGGCAGTGCCAAGGGCACTGACCCATTCAAAGAGATCCATAAACATCGCCGTTAAATTCCGATTCAGGGTGCCGATGTTGTCCAGATGTATTTGATCGACCAGTTTTCGAATGCGAATGCGTTCTGTCTGCCAGTTGTCTAAATCTTTTTGTACGTTTAACCACAGTTTTATCTCTTGCTGATTTTTCGGTAGCGCTGCATAGCGTTCCTGAGCGCTGGTAAGTTTCTGGCTGTACATTTTGATATTGGAAAGTGCTTGGTGGCGTTGCTCTATGGTGAGGTCGGGAATTGTCAGTGTCCGTTCCTCAGCCTTGATGGCATTGAGTTGCTCCAGCATGAGTCCGAGGTTTTGCACGCTGACCAGTCGGACATCGCTTACTTCGGTCAGAGCATTGTTGGTGCCATTGATACCGTAAATGCCTAGTCCACCTACGGTGGCGCACAGCATAGCCATAGCAAAAAATGAACCCATCAGCTTGATTGCGATTGACATAAAACTCTCCCTGAGTGCTTGTAAAAATAAATTATTAAATGGTTCCTTTGTAGTTATTCAGCGTGTCCAACTTGAGTGGTGCTAAGTAGTTGCGTTGCTTTAATTACTTGTGACATTTTTTACAGTTGTCAGATTTTCTACCGTCCTGACACAGTCTGGGTGTAGCCCGATGTTGGTCTTCCAGGTGGCATTCATAACATTTTATGGGTGCGACGATCTCACCTGCTTTCTTATTGAAATGGCTGTGGCAGGTGCGGCACATTTTGCCGTGGGCTGTCTTCTTGTTTAACACTATTTTAGTTTGTACGTCAGAATCTGCGTGGCAGGCAGCGTTACTGCAACTGTTGGCAACAAAATCGCTATGCCCTTCGTGATCGAAAATAACCGGACCATGGCTGGAGTTTTGCGCGTAAGTGACCTCAATTGGGGCTTCGTTGGCACCAGCGGTGGCGATAAATAAGGTCAGGCTGAAAAGAAATAAAAGAGTTAAACGTGCCGATTGTTTCATGATTAGGTGTCTCCTGTTGCGCAGATTAATTTAAGGGCTATTGCTAATTAAAGGTGGTCAAAATAATATTTCCCGCCCCTCTTGACTATATTGTGTATTGTAGGCGAGAGTCAAGAATGTTTAGTTAAATTTATAGCTGATCCGTTGTGTTATTATCCGCATAACATCATGGATGTTTAGCTATCTTAGTTGTTTTTGCGACGCCATCATCATTTGAAGGAATGTTCTCACCATGTCAAAATTAATTGTTGAAATAAACGAAATAAAATTGTCCCCGCTGGAATTTTTGCAGCGGCATATTTCTGCTGCATCACGCAGTTATCTACGCCAGTTGCTTAAAAAGGGGAAGATTCACACCGAATCCGGTCCATTAACTGAGCAGAGTGTTTTGAGCGCCGGGTTAGAGCTGCAACTGCCCGATAGCGGTCGGATGCGTGAATTGCTCAATGGTTACAAAGCCCCACTTGCCAGCGAGGCGGTATCAATCTTGTACGAAAGTCGTGAAATTCTCATTGTCGATAAAGCTCCTGGGCTTGCCATTCATGCAAGTGTTGGCCACGAGAAGAGCAATTTGACAACACAAATAGAAACCATGTTTGAACGCAGAGGTGTGGCTTTCAATTGTGCGCCGATCCATCGTCTTGATCTGGACACGTCGGGACCGGTGTTGTTTGGTAAGGGGCGCAAGGCGTGTAGCGAGTTGGGTAAGATGTTTATGCAGCACGATGTTGAAAAATGTTATTTGGCATTGGCTAAAGGGCGGATGTCCGGTAGTGGGATGTTGTGTTCTACTGTGACGGCAAAAGGGCAGGAGAAAGAGGCACATACCGCATTTCATGCTATTGAGCGTAACGATGATGCCTCGCTCATCGAATTAACTCTGCATAGTGGTCGTCAGCATCAGATCCGTCGTCAGTTGGCTGCTATCGGTCATCCACTGTTTGGTGATCGTCGCTATGGTGGTCCGTGCCCTAAAACGCTGCCACGCATGTTTCTCCACTGTTGTCGTCTGGCTTTTGTCGATCCCTTTAGCGGGGCGATGCTGGAAATTAACAGCCCATTGCCCGGTGATCTGCAACCTTTTCTCGCCGAATGTTCTATCGCCGTACCTGCTAGTTAATAGACTGTATTTTTGCGCCTTTGTAAGCCAGGGAGTTTACTCCTTTTACAATTAAGCCCTCCATTTCTAATGTTTAAATTTTTCGGCATAAGAAAACAGTGTTTGATTTATTCTGTTGATTTGAATACAATGTAGCTAGATGTTATTTAATAAATTGTTCATTTAGTTCAATTGTGGAGGAGTATCAATTATGGGCTGGTTACGGGGTGTTTATCAATCACTGGAAAAACAACTATTTGCTTCACTGACTAAAAAAATTGCCGGAAATATGTTGTTTTTGTTATTGGCTGTGTTTGCTAGTTACGCTGTGTTGTGTTGGGAGCAGGGTGCTGTAAATGAGGTAGTTAAAACAGCTGCATCATTGGATGTGGTAGCCAGCGGCATTGATGCAGTGCATGGCACAGCGCATTTTTGGTTGCTGGTTGTATTTGCGGTCAGTGTAGTTGTTTGTGTCGTGCAAATCATATTTTTGCGTTACATGATTGTTCGTCCATTGCAGCAGATCACCCATATTTTTGATGATATTGGTAAGGATGGTGGCGATCTTTCCCGCGATGTGCCGTTGATTACCTATGATGAGATTCGTGATTTGTCTGAGAGTTACAACCATTTTATGGTTAAATTGCGCGAAATCATTGATCAGGTTCGTCAGCAGGGGGTGCAGATTTCTGTGGGTTCAGCCTCGCTCGGTAAACAGGTGCAGGAGACTGCAACCATATCTGTCCAGCAGGGGGAGCTTTCCGATGTTATCTATGCCAGCAGTGCTGAAAGTAACGGCGCTACAAGCGAGATTGCCGATAATGCCCAGACTATTCAGGCGAGCACTTCACAACAGTTGGAGCAGGCGCGTAATTCTTTGACACGATTGCAAGAAGCTAACGAATATATTGTTGAGGTTGATAGTACCTTGAAGGGCTTTGTCGATACTGTTGATGGGTTGGATGAAAAATCAAAAGGGATAGAACAAGTAGTTGGTTTGATTCAGGGGATCTCCAATCAGACAGGTTTGCTGGCATTGAATGCTGCCGTTGAAGCAGCACGTGCCGGCGAAGCGGGGCGCGGCTTTGCCGTTGTTGCCGAGGAGGTTAAAAGCCTTTCGACTCAGGTCGATGATGCAACCAAAAGTATTTCAACCATATTGTACGACATGATTGAGGGGGTAAAGCAAACGCAGGAAGGTACTGCCCTTATCTCCGGTCGTATTAGTTCCACCAAAGAAGTGGTGGAGGGTTCGTGTGAGCAGTTTACCGGGATGGTTAATGATTTTGAACAAACCCACGATAGTTTACACCGAATCAGTGCGTCGGTCGAAGAGCTGTCGGCTGCTACCAATATGGTTCACGATAATATTAGTCAGGTGAAGCAACTTAGCGCAACCGTAGCGCAGTCGATGGGACAGGTGGCGGAGCTAACTGTTGATCTCAACGATACCACTCAAACAATGCAGGAAAATGTTTCTAACTTCAAGGTTGGGCAGGGTAACTTTGAAACAACTTTTGAGTTGGCTCGCTCGGTGCGTAATCACTTGCAGGAACGAATTACCGCGTTTTCCCGTGAGGGGATAAATATATTTGATGTCAGCTACCAGCCCATACCAGGAACCGATCCGGCTAAATATTCCACGGCTTATGACAGCTACTTTGAACAGCAGATACAACCGATTTACGATGAGGTGGTTCGTCGAGCTAATGGTGGCTTGTTTTGTTTGTGTGTGGACAAAAATGGTTATGCGCCAACCCATAACAGTTTTTATGCCAAACCGTTAACGGGTAATTCCGAGCAAGATTTGGTCGATAGTCGTGACAAGCGACTGTTTAATGATCCCGTCGGGCTAGCTGCGGCACAAAGTCAAAAAAGTTTCTTATTGCAGACCTACTGTCGTGATACCGGGCAGGTGGTTAGTGATTTGTCGTTGCCGATTATGATTGATGGTCGCCATTGGGGCGCAGTGCGTCTAGGTCTTGATCCTCAAGGGTTGTTGGATGACTAAAATGGTGGGTGATGGGAGCAGGGAAGAATGTCAAAAATGGCAACAATGTTCCTCTTCCATCATCAGTTACAGTGATGGCTAGGCATGGAATCTGATTTTCGCCGACAAGCCGGTGGGCGCAAGGTGATTGTGTTGCTGTTGGTTGCCGCATTGATTGGTTTGGTCACCGGCACTCTGGCTGTGGCTTTTCGTTACCTGCTGCAGCAATCGATCCAATTGTTCTGGACACAGTCCTACGATGTGGTTGCGGCAACTGCACTGATGCCGTGGTATCAGATTATGCTTATTCCCGTGTGTGGTGGCTTGTTGCTGGGACCGATTGTTGAATTTTTTGCTCCGGAAACCCGTGGCGCCGGAGTATCTGAAGTGATTGAATCTGTGGTGATGCGTGAAGGTGATATCCGCCATCGCACCACGTTGATGAAAATGTTTTCCACTCTGTTGTCGCTTGGCTGTGGTGCTTCTGTAGGTCGTGAGGGGCCGGTGGTGCATATTGGTTCATCGGTTGGGTCATCGTTGGCGCAACTGCTGCGCATGTCGCCGGAGTGGAAACGGGTATTTCTCGCCTGTGGCGCCTCCGCAGGTATCGCCGCCACCTTTAATGCGCCCATGACCGGCATGCTGTTTGCTGCTGAAATTATTCTGGTCGATTTTCAGGTAAACTATCTTAGTCAGATCGCTGTTTCGGCTGTTACTGCCACCGTTGTTTCCCATCATTTTCTCGGATCGTTCCCCGCATTTAACGTTCCCCATTTCCAATTGCTCAGCTATTGGGAAATCCCACTTTATCTGGCTCTTGGGCTGTTAGCAGGATTGTTGTCGATTCTGTTTATTCGCAGTATCTCCAAGGTTGAAGATCTGTTTGAAGCTGCCACGGTGCCGCGCTGGCTGCGTCCTGCTATCGGTGGTGTGGTTGTCGGCGGCTTAGCAGTGTTTTGTCCTCGTGCGCTAGGGGTTGGTTATTTAGCTATCAATCAAGTGCTTGATGCCGAGTTGTTGCCGGTATTGATGTTGACTATTTTGGCGGCAAAGTTTATCTCTACAACCTGTTCCGTCGGAGCCGGTTTTTCCGGGGGGATTTTCGCTCCCTCGTTGGTGATGGGTGGTCTCTTAGGTGGCGTGTTTGGTAGTGTGTTACACGGTTTTGCCCCAGAGTATGTCGCTAACTTTCCCGTATATGGTCTGGTGGGGATGGCCGCCATGGTCAGTGGTACTACATTGGCTCCCATCACGGCGATATTCACCATCTTTGAACTGACCTATAACTTTGAAATTATCCTGCCGCTAATGACCAGTTGTATTGCCAGTTTGGTGGTGGTGCAAACCTTCTATGGTTTGTCGATCTATGAAACCCGTTTGGTGCGTAAGGGGGTGAAAATAGTGCGTGGGCGCGATATCACCCTGCTGCGTTCGTTGCGGGTAGCGCAATATATGGATGTTGATTACCAACAGGTAGTCGAGGGATTGCCGTTGGGGAAATTGGTGGCGTTGGCGCAGGAGAGTCAATATCCCCACTTTGTTGTGGTTAACGATCAGCAGCAGATGGTGGGAATGCTTTCCATGCGTGATCTTAAAGCATGTTTTGGCGAGATGGGGGAGTTGTGCGAGCTGGTTTTGGCAGCTGAGATCATGACCCGCGATGTGTTGACCATCACTCAGGATCAAAATCTGGAAACAGCCTTCGAGTTGTTTGAAGGTAAGCATATTTCAACCCTGCCAGTGGTCGATGTTACCGATAAGCGGCGAGTGGTGGGAATCTTGAAAAAAAGCACCCTTATCCATGCCTACAATCAAAATATTTTGAAGATTGGCGGGTAAGGTCACCGTTGGTTTTTTGTTGTATATGGGTTTTTCCATTGAATGCGCATGGTGAAACCATACCCATTTTACATTCCCCAAACCCCGATTTGCCTCGCTTTGCAGCTCTCATCTCTCTGCCAGATTTTCTCTTCCCATGGTGTTTCAACATCACGATTGAAAATAATCAGGTAGGCTTCCTGTGCGCCAAAGCTGTCGGCGTAGCCGGAGGTTTGTTCTAGCCCCTTGGCAATTACGCTGTCCAATGCGCCGTAACGAATTTTAAGTTCAATAAC
>JAYEOA010000075.1:0-13332 GCA_034722515.1 Thermodesulfobacteriota bacterium
CCTTGTCTTCTTTTGGAATGTTTTTTGTGATCTGATTGAATGTATGTTTCATGCTTGGCATGATACAAGATCAGATCGTGGAACGTACGGCTTTTTTTATTTTACCACTACTTTTGGAGAAGTTACGTTTTTTCTACAGTATCATAGGCGCTATAACTTTTATCAGGATCATCTTGTGGGCTAAATTTTGCACCTCGCTTGAAATCAATTTGAATATCTAATCGCTTTTTTTTCTCATTGAAATCTATCGACTTTATAAACCACGGAGCTTCAATATGAAGTGCCGATTGAAATATAGTATTCATCATTAGAAAAAACTCCATCTGTAAAATTTAAAGGTTTAACTCTATACTACCCACATGAAATTCAAAAGAGCCTGAATTTTATAAATTGTAACCTAAACTGATACGGAGGAAAAGATGGCAGAAGAATGGGTTAAACAGATGCAGAATCAAGTTAATACACTTGAGAAACTGGAAAAATATATCAATGTATCTGACGGCGAAAGAGAAGCAATTAACACCCTGAAAACCAAATGGGGAACTACTCCCTACTTTGCGTCATTGATGGATAAGGATGACCCAAAATGTCCGATCCGGATGCAGGTGCTACCATCGATGAAAGAAAAGGTCAATAAATACGGTATGGAGCATTATCTGATGTGGAAAGAGAATCGAGCCACCGAAGAGGTGCGTCCCGACAGTATTGCCCGCCAGTATAAAGATCGTGTCGCTTTTACTGTTATCGAGACGTGTGGCATCTATTGCCGCCACTGTTTCCGTAAGGAACTTGTCGTTGACCAAGATTTGGAGCTGCGTTTTGATGTTGATGAGGGGCTGACATGGATTAGTGAACATCCGGAAATTCGAGACGTTTTGATTACTGGTGGTGATCCGTTGCTACTCTCCGATGATAAGCTAGAATATTTGGTGACAAAATTACGTGAAATGCCACATATTGAGATGATTCGTTTTGGTTCACGTTTGCCGATTGTTTTGCCACAACGGATTACTCCTAGGCTAAAGAAGGCGATTGGCGGTTTTCACAAGGTTCCAGTCTGGCTTAATACCCAGTGTAATCACCCAAAAGAAATTACCGAAGAGACGGCGAAAGCGGTTTATGAATTGATGAGTTGTGGCATCAATGTTGGTAATCAGGCGGTACTGCTAAAAGGGATTAACGATAATGTCCCGGTCTTCCGGGAGTTACACCAGAAACTGCTGCGCACCCGTATTCGTCCTTATTATGTTTTCTACTGTGAACCTGCTCCGGGGATCGACCATTTTCGGACTCCGGTGGAGAAGGGTGCCGAGTTGATTCGGGATGCGTTACGTGGGCATACCACTGGTCTGGCGCAACCGATGTATGTGCTGGCGACCAATATCGGCAAGATTCCACTGATGCCCGATTATTACATCATGGATAAGAACGATAAGGAATATACATTGAAAAATCATTTGGGGAAGATTACCAAAATTCCGAATATGCCCGAGTAGTATTCCGGGATTAGCAGGCTGCTAGTTATTGACATAAAATAAATACTGGAGGTTGTGGTTACAGCCTTCATAAAAGGCTATATCTTTTACAAGGAGAGGCACATATGAATCTTGAAAGTTTACAGGAACTCATTCAGGAAAAAAACGTTAAAAATATTGATCTGAAATATGTCGATCTGGTCGGTCGTTGGTATCATATCAATTTCCCGGCGCGACGGATTGAATATGTCATGGAAAACGGAATCCCTTTTGACGGTTCCAGTATTCCCGGAATGCGTAATGTCGAATCGGGAGATCTGATGCTGATGCCCGATCTCTCTACTGCTCGCTACGACCATTTTGATAGCAGCCCCAGTCCGACGGTGCAAATTATATGCTCGATTGTGGAGGCTGATTCTCCGGTTGGGTTTAAAAAAGATCCACGGAGCGTGGCAAAGCGCACCTTTGAATATATGCAAAAGACCGGTATTGTTGACGAGGTTTTGTTTATTCCTGAATTTGAATTTAACTTGCTCAGTGAAGCGGTTTATTATAATTCCACGCATAAATCCGGCTACCGCTTTTCCACTATGGAAAACAAGGAGGCGCTACCTTTTGAATATGAGGATTCAGCTGCTACGGCACTGACCAATCGTAAAGGGTATCATCTCGATCGTCCCTATGATCGTAACGCCAGTGTGCGCGAGGAGATTTCTGACTATATTGAAGAGAATATCTGCCCGATTCGCTATCATCATCATGAAGTTGGCATTAGTTCGCAGCAGGAGATTGAAACTGAACTGGCGCCGTTCCCGCAGGTTGCCGATCATATTATGTATATCAAGGATGCGATTCAGCAGATTGCTCGTAAGCGTGATTTGACCGCAACTCTCATGCCGAAACCGATGTATGGCGAGGCGGGTAACGGTATGCATTTTCACATGCAGCTACGAAAGAATGGCAAAAATATCTGCTATAAAAAAGGTGGCTATGCCGATCTTTCTGATGATGCCATCCATTTTATCGGCGGGATTCTCTATCACGGTCGCTCACTGGTTGCATTGACTAATCCGAGTACTAATTCATTTAAGCGGTTGTTGCCCGGGTTTGAGGCACCGGTTAAGTTAATCTTTGGTCTGGCAAACCGCAGTGCCGCAATTCGGATTCCTAAATACGCTACTAGCGAGGAAAACAAGCGCTTTGAGTTTCGTACCGGTGATGCCACCAGCAACCCTTATCTGGCGACCAGTGCCCTGATTATGGCGGGTCTTGATGGCATCAATAATAAAATCAATCCATCTGACTATAACAATGGACCGATTGATGAAAATATTTTCGATTGGTCCAAAGAAAAAAGTGACGGTCTCCCGGCGATTCCAACTAGTCTGGAAGAGGCACTGCAAGCATTGAAAGAAGATCACGACTATCTGCTGCAGGGCGGCGTTTTTAGTGAATCGCTGATCGAAGGTTTAATTGAGGAGAAGTTGAAAGAAGTGGCAGAGGTCAACGAACGACCAACCCCATATGAAATGAACCTCTATTTCAATTTATAAACCCGATTTTTATGCCGGGGCATCCAACTTCGGATTCCCCGGCATTACCATTCAATTTTGCGAGCTTTTAGGAATTATCGATGGGTCTTTCATTACAAGAACAGCTACTTAAGGCTGGGTTGGTCAATAAAAAACAGCTCAAAAAGGCTGAACACGATAAGAGAGTGCAAAATAAAAAGAAGAAAAAGGCTGGTGTAACTACGTCCAATGCTGCCACGAATAAGTTGCAACAGCAACAATCAGAGCAGGCAAAACTTGACCGTAAGTTGAATGTCGAACGGCGTGAACTCGCACAGCGCAAGGCGGATCAGGCTGCGGCACAACAGATGATTAAACTCAACCAGTTGGCGCTGGAAGAGGGCGATGTTGTTTATCATTATGTAGATGGTGGTCAGATAAAGCGGATTTTAGTCAGCCAGAATATTGCCGATAAACTTTCAGAAGGAGCTATGGGGTTGGCAGTATGCCAAGAGGATATTGTTCTGATCTCTGATGAAACGGTTATTAAAGTTTTAAAGCGTGATAAAGATTCGATTCTGGCCTACAATGATCCAACGCTGATTGAGGATGATTATCCCACCGATTGGTAGTGAATCTGTGTTGTTGATTGTTTTCATATGTTGATTCAACGCAATAAAAAAGGGCTGATCGAATGATCAGCCCTTTAACATAAAATGGAGCGGGAAACGAGATTCGAACTCGCGACGTCAACCTTGGCAAGGTTGCACTCTACCACTGAGTTATTCCCGCACATTATTGCTTTTTTTTGAGTAACAACGAATCTTGTTATGTTTCGTTCGTCTCTTAGCGGATGTATTTCTAACAAAAGACTTGTCAGAAGTCAAACTTTTTCTCAGTATTTTCTGTGGTGATCTTTCCTTGTGTTATCGAATCATATCGCTATACTGCTAAAAGGAGTGAATGTTGTTGATTTGATAGGGAGATTAAACGCATGAAGAGAGCTTTGTTATTATTGTCGATATCTGTGTTTCTGTTGACTGGCTGCGCTGAACCAATGAGTCGGACACAAAAGGGTGCTGGTATCGGTGTTGCTGCCGGTGCGCTTACCGGAGCCCTAATTGGCCAAGTTGCTGGTGGTGATACTAAGGCTACGATGATTGGTGCCGGTATCGGGGCTGCTGTTGGTGGAGGTGCAGGTGCGGGGATCGGTTATTATATGGATAAGCAGGAGCAGGATATGCGTAATGCATTAGCTTCTGTAGAGGGAGTTAATATTGAGCGTGATGGTAATGTGCTATACGTTACGTTCCGATCTGATAATCAATTTGATGTTGGATCGTTTACCTTACGTCTCGGTGCACAACGTGATATGATGCGTTTGGCCAATATTCTGGCTCAATATCATAAGACGACGATTGTTGTTTCAGGTCATACTGACAGTACCGGTAGTGAGGCGTATAATCAGACATTATCGCAGCGGCGTGCCAACGCAGTACAGAATATATTGCTGACCAACGGTGTAACGCGGGTGCGGATAACCACGGTTGGTTTTGGCGAGAGTGCTCCTGTGGCTGGAAATGATAGCGCATATGGTCGTCAACTCAATCGTCGAGTGTCATTGAAGATTACCCCAGTTTAGTAGATCAAGAGACTGTTGGGCTATAAGGTGGGAGGAGGCTTGATAGGCAAGGAGAAATGGTTACGCAGATCATTAAAAAGAATAAAAACAAAAAAAGAATAAAAACTTGCATTTACTATATTATGCATGATATAGCAAATGTGAATTAAATGGTGTCACCACGTTTTGTCGGTGACGCAATAGACAATGGTTTTCCGTTACGGAAACAAAAGGAGTAGTAAAATGGCAGAAGGTACAGTGAAATGGTTTAACGACGCTAAGGGTTTTGGATTTATCGAGCAGGACAATGGCCCAGATGTGTTTGTTCATTTTTCAGAAATTCAGGGCGAAGGTTTTAAATCTTTAGCTGAAGGTGATCGCGTTACCTTTGAGATCACTGATGGTCAAAAAGGTCCTCAGGCAGCATCTGTTGTAAAGCAATAGATTTAACATTGTTTGCTGGACATAATTAGATTCGACAAAAAAACCCACAGTGACGTGGGTTTTTTTGTTTTTTTCTATGGCTTTGCTGTTTGAATTACCTGGAGAATTATAGGGTGTGGATTATGATTGTTACGATTGAATACTGTACTCAGTGAAGTTACAAGCCTCGTGCTGCCGGTCTGGCAGCGAAATTTGAGCAACAGTTTGATGCTGAGGTTGTTTTAATTCCTTCAACAGGTGGTGTGTTTGAGGTTGTTGTGGATGGGAAGTTGATCTATTCCAAGAAAGAAACTGGTGCTTTTCCTGATGATAGTCAGTTGCTGAAGCAATGCGGGTAATTTGATGTGTGACGTGATTACCTTAGCGCAACAGCAAGGGCTGTGGTCGCATATTTGCGATGCAGTGCGCCAGCAAAATGTCAACAATTACGCGCATATTTTAGATCAGGTTGCCCGGTTGCCAGTAAAGCGCAGCCGGGCAACTCGCATTTTAGGTTGTTATGTTTCGCGTCAGAGCCAGCCTTGGTGTGTTCGGTTGCAGTTTGATCAGGAACCAGAGCAGTTGCGGCAAACATTGTTGCACGAGATTGCTCATGTCTTAGATCATCTGGTTAATTTTTCCGGTCAACCTTATCGTGGCGCTCATTGTTCGGGATGGCAAGTGTGGGCAACGGCTCTGGGGATTTCAACGTGTCGAACAGGGCATAGTGAGGTTGTTGCTAGGCAGTATCGCCAGCGACAAAAACTGGTGGCTGTTTGTAGTGGTTGCGGTGAGTCTATTTATCGGTTACGCCGTTTAGATCGCAATCGCAGTTATATTCACGCCAGTTGTGGTAGTTTGCTTCGACCAATATAATTGCCCCCTAGCACTGCCTGTCGGGCTTGGCGAATAGTGAGCCTATTTGTCGAAAATGTGAGGGAATATGCACCGATCAGACGATTTCGCAGTAGATTCTTGCTAAGTCCGACAGGGTGCTAGAATCGAATGTTTTTTCCTAAAACAGCATTCTATTAAATGTTTTTTTGTTGTTGCGATAGTGCAATTATTGATATACTCTCCTGTCGTAATATTGATAAGAATATAGTTTCAGAGCTACCTAATTGGTAGAATTACTTAATCACAAAAAGCTGTTCTAATTTTGTTTTATTCGCCATAATCTTGATAGGCTGTTTCATAGGAGTCAAGAAACAGTTTTTTTGTAGTTCTCAATTACAAGCATTTAGGAGGAACATCGTATGAGAAAAATGAAATGTATTGTTGTTTTATTTGCGGTTGCTGTCATGGCGTTGGCTTTTTCAAGCCCGGTTATGGCGGGTAAAACTCGTTTGGCCTTTGCCGGTGGTCCTGATGGTGGTACGTTCCAGTACTTTTCTAATGGTATGTCATCACGGTTGTCAAAAGATCTGCCTAATATTGAAGTGTCTAATATGGCTTCGGCTGGTTCGGTGGAAAATGTTCGCCGGGTAAATTCTGCTGATGCAGATTTTGGTATTGCGTATTCAGGGGATACCTTCTTGGCACGCAATGGTCGGTTGCCTAAAGATGCTCACAAGTATACCAATGTTGAAGCTATTGCCTATTTGTATGGTGCTCCTGCTCACCTGGTTGTGTTAGCTAATAGTGGTATCACTAAGGTAAGTGATCTTGAAGGTAAACGTGTTGCGGTTGGTGGTGCCGGTAGCGGCGCTGCGGCTGCGGCACAGCGTTATTTTACCTCTATTGGGTTGTGGGATAAGATGAATGTAGAGTTCATCGGTTATAGTAAGGCGGCATCGGCTATTGGCGACCACTTGATTGACGCCATGTGGGTGTTTGCTGGGTTTCCAAATTCATCGGTAATTCAGGCTGCAGCCAGTAATGAAATTAAAATTATTCCAACAGTGTCTGCCGGTAAGGATGCTGGATTTTTTAACGATTATCCTTTTTACACCGAGGTTAATATTCCTGCCGGTACATACAGTGGTGTAGATTACGATATCAAAACCTTCCAAGATTCAGCTTTGTGGATTGCCAGCAATAAAGTAGATAAGAAGATTGTCTATGCTGCGGTTAAGGATATTTTCTCAGCAAAGGGGTTGTCCTACCTGGTTAGGGTCAAGAGTACTGCTAAAGCTATGTCAGTCCAGGGCGCTTTGAGCGGTATTGTAACTCCGGTCAATTCTGGTGCCGCCAAATTTTGGTTAGAGAACGGTTTGACATTGTCAGATGCACAGAAATAAGTAGTCGGTCTATGTTTTGCGAAGTGCAACTATAGGGTTTAAAACAGTGTAGTTAAGTTGCTGTTGAATTTAGATAGCGGAGTTGTTTCTAACTCCGCTATCTTCGATTGATGGGGTACAGGGCAATGGTAGACGAGCAACCGGAGATAAAAGATGAAGCGCAGGTGGATCTTAAAGAATTGATGGAAAAGGATGCGAAGTCGCATCGTTCTCCTGATGGTCTCTGGAAGTGGTTGGTTGCCTTTTTGGGGGCTTCCATGGTTCTCTTTTACCTATATACTGCTGGTTTGGCAGCGGTAGCAACCCAATATCATCGCGGAGTGTATGTTTTTGCCACTTACGTGTTGGTTTTCCTCCTTTATCCCGCCGGACATAAGCGCATTCAGATTGTTTTATCTGCCTTAATTAGCACTATCTTTACCGGAACGGTTGCTGTCGTATTTTTTTATCCCAACACCGCAGCTTTTCATCAACGCATATATCAAGTTTATGACGCATTTACTGTTCAAGGAATTGGTGCCGCAATGCAGTCGTTATCAGGACTGTGGCCGATGTTGTTGGCGATTGTTGTATTGACGATTATTGTGCAAAAAGTAGATGGCATGTTGCTTAAGCGCTGGAAGAACAATCCGGTACTCTCCGATATCCTCTACGCTTTGACATCGGCTTTGGTGGTTTATTATTGGATTGCTGAGTTTGAAAATCTTAACTACCGAGCCGGTGCCGAAACTGAACTGGATGCTTTGGTGTCAGTAGTAGGGATACTGCTTTCCCTTGAGGTGTGTCGCCGGGTTCTGGGTTGGTCTATGACTCTTATCGGGCTGGGGATGTTGGTCTATGGCTATTTTGGTCCCATGTTCCCTGACGTGATTGCCCATCGTGGTTTTGGCATCGAACGATTGTGCACCTTCCTGTTTTTGACCCCCAATGGGGTGTTCGGAGTCATGGCTAATGTACTGGCGACCTATGTCATTTTGTTTATCTTTTTTGGGGCATTTTTGCATAAGTCCGGTGCGGGAAAGTTTTTTATCGATCTGCCCTTGGCGATTGCCGGAAATTCCACCGGCGGACCGGCCAAGGTCGCTGTAATGGCTTCGGCACTCTTTGGTTCAGTCTCTGGTTCTGCCATTGCTAATACGGTATCCACCGGCGCATTTACCATTCCACTGATGAAACGGGCCGGTTTTAAACCGCATGTTGCCGGTGCTATTGAACCTTCGGCATCTATTGGTGGTATGTTTTTGCCGCCCATTATGGGAGCTGGTGGCTTTTTGATGGCCGAGCTTACCAACACACCATATTCTACTATTATGATGATTGCTGTCGTGCCTGCGTTGCTCTATTTCTTTTCTGTGTTTTGCATGATCCATTTTGAAGCAAAGAAAAATGGTTTAAAGGGGGTTGAAGGGGAGGTATACGAACACTGGAAGGTTGTTTTAAAGCGCGAATGGTATTTTGCGTTGCCATTGGTTATTATTACTGTGTTGATGATAATTGGACGTTCTCCCGGCTATTCGGCATTTTGGGCGACAATCTCTTGTGTGGTAATAAGTTGGGTACGTAAAGAGACCCGTATGGGTCCAAAACAGATTTGGGAAGCGATTTTAACCGGAGCCAATAACACCCTGATTATCGGTGCTACTATGGGTGTTATCGGCATCATTGTTGGAACTATTGCCCTGACTGGGGTCGGGTTGAAATTTTCCGATATCATCATTTCTCTGGCACAGGGGAATCTGCTGGCTGCTGTATTTCTTGTTGCCTTGGCGTCGCTGGTTTTAGGGATGGGCGTGCCGGTTACCGCTGCATACCTGATTACTGCCGTGCTGGCGGTACCGCCGTTGATAGAAATGGGTGTGCCGTTATTGGCAGCGCATATGATTGTTTATTGGTTAAGTCAAGACTCCAATATTACCCCGCCGGTGTGTGTTGCCGCTTATGCCGGTGCGGCTATTGCCGGATCTGATCCGTGGAAAACCGGTTGGACTTCGTTTAAATTTGCTAAACTATTATATGTTATGCCATTGTTATTTGCCTTTACTCCAGCTATTTTGTTTCAGGGTAAACCGGCGAATATAAACATGGGATCGTTACCCAATGATGCATTTTTTGCCGATGTAACTAGGGTCGATATCAAGCCTGGTGATAGCTATAAGGTTGGTGATAACCTGTTCGAAATTCGTACCGATTCGGGTACTTATCCTGTTAAGTCTGAGAAAAATGGGATTGTTGAGGATGTTAATGTCACCGTAGGCGGCATGATCGAAGCGGGTGATCCGGTACTCATTGGCGGGATCCCGGCGACAGGTTTTGCCGTATTTTCCAGTATGTTCTCGGCGGTTCTGGGAACGATAGCGTTTTCATCGTTAACGATGATGTATTGGATCCGTCGAACTAGTGTTCCCGAGTGGTTATTGCTTGCAGTGGCAACGCTGTTGCTCTATTGGCCGACATTCATCACCGATGCCTCTGGCATGATTGTGGTGAGCATAGTTTGGTTTATGCAAAAAGCTAAAGATAAAAAAGAGCTTGATAATATGACTAGGGAGATTTGATATGGAAGTTAACCCGCGTATTAAAATGGCAGTTATCGAAGTGGTTAACACTCAGGTTGAGAGCAATGACCCGCCGGAAACCGGTTTAACCCTGACACGTTTGATCAATGATGGTTATACCCCGTCAGATGCCAAAGATTTGATCGGCTGCGTTGTTCTTTCTGAAGTGTTTGACGTGATGAAAAATGAAGAGGTATTTGATCCTGAGCGCTATGTTGCTGCGCTAAATCGCTTACCGGAAATCCCCGAGGACAAGATTTAGATATTTAGCAGAAAAATGCGGCGTGGTTTGAAGTAAACAATGGCGGGTCGCAGCGAATGATCGCCGCGACGGTCGGATCGCGTTTGAACTCATGATCAAAAAAACGGCGGATCTGTTTACGGTTCCAGCCCAGCGGGTGAGCGAAATCACTGTAGAGGCTTAAATCGCCGCTGTAAAAATTACGCAGTTTCAGCGATTTTGCCTCCGGGCTACCCAGAGGCAGATTGAAGATCGCCAGATTGAGAAATGTGATCGCCTGATGATGCTTTTGGACAAAGCGTAGCGTGCGCCGTGCCTTTTCCTCTGTTTCTGTCGGCGTGCCGAATAACAGATATACATAAGTAGCAATTCCTGCTTGGTGCAATGTTTCCAGTACCCGAGCCGTCAATTCGACGCTGCCCCCTTTATCCATGGCATCAAGAACCTCCTGATCTCCCGATTCAACCCCCAATTTAAGCATAACGCAGCCCGATCTTTTTAATGCACGGCAAAAGTTGAGATTACCCAATTGCTCACTGATGCGGGTGAAGCCGTACCAAGGTGTGTTCGGTGGAGTCTTGATGAATGCTTCCAATAAGGTCGGGCTGATGGCGTTATCGAGTAAATGGAGCAACGTCGGCTTCGTTCTTTGCACTAACTGGTGCAGATCAGCCACAACCTGAGTTGTTTTAAGTGGCTTGTAGCGACTACCCTCGGCGCGTTCCGGGCAAAAATTACACCGATTCCAATAACAGCCACTCGATGCAGCGAAGGGGAGAATCAGCCCCGGAGCGAGGTAATCGCCAAGGGGGAGGTCGGTGTAATCTGGGGGACAATGGTGCAGTGACCCGCTATATTGCAGGTAGCTCAGTAACGGTTGCTCTCCAGGACCATCGATGATGTGGTCAACGATAGCGCCGAAATGATTTATCCAATTTGGGCTTCGCATCCACGAAGTGATCAGCCCACCACCCAACACCAATGGAATAGTCGGGTAGTGTTGCTTTAAAAAGCCCAGCATGGCAAAGGTGGTTGTCGCCTGACTGAGAAAATTGAGAGATAGCCCAATGTGCGCAGGTTTATGTGTGGCAATAAGTTCTGGAAGTCGGCGGGAAAAATAGCCATAAAACAGGTTCTCCTCGGGATGCTCGGCGGCGTGGAGCAGGTTGGCGCTATCGATAGCAGAACGGTTTTTTTCCTGATAGTTGCCCAGAGAGAGTTGCACATCGTAGGGGCGGGCGCTAATGTCCAATATGCGATTGATGTCGGAGATGGCTCGCTGATAACGCGCAGGGTGCTGATACAGTTGCGCACTGCGTAGGGAAGCTAAATGGTTATGGATGTTTTTGCTGGCACGTTTGCTCCAGGTGTCATCTTCTGGCGGGGGATTGTTGAGTAGGAACATCAGTCCTTCAATGTTGGCGTCTATCGCAGTACAAGCTAATCCGTGACCGCGTAATACTCCGGTTAAACGAGCAATCCCTGCAGGTGGTTCACATGGTTTGGCAACGGGTGGATAGATAAGTAGCATGAAGTTTTTCCTGATTGATGGACAAATGGTGAGCTTGGTACTGGTAGCATGGTTACAGCGAACCCCGCAAGGGTAATGAGGATAATTGATAATTTCGCGGCTAAAAAAACAAATAGTACAAGATTGATACTAATGAAGATAATGGTTTGATCAATGGACGATATTCAGCTATTGGAACAAGAGCTCGATCGCCACTTACCCCATCACGGTCAGATTCGACGGCTGTTTCATGGGCGTGGCGGCTGTTTTGCCGATTTAAATGATGTGGTGATCGACGCCTATCCCCCCGTTGTCATCATCTACCTGTATGCACAGCGCAGTAGCCAATGGTTGCAAATGGTCGTTCAGTTGTTGGAACAGCGCTTACCCCGCCCCTTAGCTGCCATAGTGTTACAGCGGCGCTACATCACTGGAGCACCCTTAGAGGTGGTGTGGGGCGTATTACCGCAACGCAACCAGGCTGAAGAGGATGGCTTGCGCTATCAACTACGTTTTGATAGCGCACAAAATATCGGTTTTTTTCCCGATATGGCCGTTGGACGCCAACTGGTAAGGCAACGGGCACAAGGGAAGAAGGTGCTTAACCTGTTTGCTTACACCTGTAGCTTATCCGTCGCCGCCTTGGTCGGTGGAGCCAAACATGTGGTTAATCTCGACATGAACCGTGCCGCCCTCGATATTGGTCGGCGCAATCATCAACTCAACGATCTAGATTTACGTTCAACCAGTTTTTTAGCTATGGAGTTTTTTAAAAGTCACAGCAAACTACGCAAACTCGGTCCATACGATCTGGTGATTTGTGACCCACCGACCAGCCAAGGGAAAAGTTTTAATGCCCGTCAACACTGGCCAAAACTATTGCGACGTATATCCCCATTGGTGAAACCCGGTGGCGAATTGCTGGCATGTATGAATGGCCCTGTTAACCCAGCGCAGTTTCTGGATGCATTGCTGGCAGAACACTTGCCCACAGCCACCATCATTGAACGCCTTACCCCCAACGATTATCGCTGTGGCGATAACTGTTTCCCCGATATTGATGGTCGTGGGGAGACAGCATTGCGTTTACTGCGCTTCGCTGAATAGCGGTAAATTGTTTGATTTTACTGGTTCTTTTTTACTCTTGATAGCCTGGTCTTGATAAGTGTTACATGCGTGTGTATTAGCTTCTAACGTTGATACGTTACTGACCTTTTATAGACCCACTACTTCTTGTGCAGTATTGGCATTAAAAATATTGTTGGCAAATTGCTCTAATTCCTCTTCAGTGGCACTTAAAATACACATCTCCACTTCTGTCGGAACAGAGCCAAAGCGGCGTTGAATCAAGTTACGTAAAAGTCTGGACTGACCATTGCGAGCGCCTTCTGCCTTGCCTCTTTCTATGCCTCTTTCTATGCCCGTTTCTATGCCTCTTTCCCAGCCTTGATCTATCCATTTTTGTGCAAGTGTAGGCATAAGTTCCTCCTTAGTGTTGCTTACTATACCGGACACACAATCGGCGTTGAGCGTAACTGTATGGATCAGATCACTTACATCGCCGCTCCTCTCGATCATGTCACGGATTAGAATTTGTTCCAGTTAGTCAACGGCGTCCCCTTGGTTTTATAAGGCATTATGTTGACTGCGACCTGGTCTAGCTCCATAGCTGAAGCCGAGGAAATCCTCTTCGTATATTGGTTGCAGGATTTCAACTAATGCTTGTTGGACAATTTTGTCTTCTAAGTGCTCTGTC
>JAYEOA010000076.1:0-13142 GCA_034722515.1 Thermodesulfobacteriota bacterium
AAGATGCCTTTCAATATCTAACGCACCGTGAAACACTCCTAGAATGTCGATATTATTTTCGCGTCTGATCAAATAAGCTATTTTGTAATGACCATAAAGAAGAATCCGGATATCACCTTCTGGTTCTTCTCGATACCAATAGCCGGTTTCAGGGAAATCTTTTAATATTTGTACCCTTTTATACATGTCAGAAACCACCCTGGCTGCAGCTTCTGGATTATCTCGAGCTATATAGTCATAAATATCTTTTAGCCAGAGTTCCGCTTCGGCAGTCCAGCTTATTTCTGCCATGTATCGATTCGCAATGCCATATCCTTGTTAGACAGCGTATTGCCTGCCCTAGAATCGACTAAACCACGATCAATCATACGCGCAAATGCCAGTTCCCTGAGAATCTCATCATAAGTGCTATCCTCGGGTTGAGCATAAATAACCTTAGCCATTTTCTCTTTTACCGCAAGCATTATATTAATCCTTTCAAAAGGAAGATAGTATTCAGCCAAGATACAAGCAGTTCACGTTAGAATTACCGGCAATTCTTCGTTATTTCTCCTCACGAAACAGAATAAAGCCCATCTGCCGCCCGGTCTGCCCTTCATCACGCCGATAGGAGAAAAACAACTCCCTGTGCTCCCAGGTACATAGATCACTCAATTCACGCCGGTTATGCTTGATTCCTGCCGCGACCAACTGTAGATCGATGCTACGCTGAATATCTAGCTGCCAACAACCGCGCTCCACCTCTTCGGCGATATCGCTCCAGTTACCTGCGCCGCTGCGAAAGGCATCACGCACATCTTTACCCACCTGATAGTGTTTGGCGCTTATTCCGGGACCAACCATCACATTTATCTGCTCTGCTTCACTGCCGAATTCAGCGGTCATGGCAGCAATCGTCTTGGCAATAATTCCATTGGCTGCGCCGCGCCAACCTACATGCACAACGCCAGACACCTTGTTGATTGGATCAAACATCAAAATTGGATAACAATCTGCCACCAAAACACCCAGCATCAACCCCGGCTGGTTGGTTACGATGGCATCAGCTGCGACATCCTGAAAATGACTAACATCGTAGTTCTTGCTATTAACTACCAGCACATCGCTACCATGAACTTGCTTCACCACTAACAGATGATGCAACGGCACATCGAACTCACTTAGAAATGTTGAACGATTGCCCTCGATATTGTATTCGGGATCATCGGTATTGGTACCAAGATTCAACGAGTTATATGGTGAGCGGCTGATACCGCCGTTGCGAGTGGTCACGCCGGCTATTAAAGCGTCGCCCTTACTCCAACCTGCCTTCAAGCAGGTTATTTTTCCACATTTTACCAATTTCATGGTCTGCTTTGCTCCAATCTAATTTTTTAACATCAGCTTTTCAACACCATATTTTTCGTCAAGCAACGCCAATATTCCAGCCATATCCTCCGGGATTGGCGTGGTAAACTCCATATATTCGCAACTACGAGGATGGATAAAACCGAGCAGCCTGGCATGGAGCGCCTGGCGCTGAAACTGCTGGACTCGCTGACGCACCGCTATATCGTTAATCGCATTGATCCGCGTTTTATTGCCATATAACGGATCCCCTACCAGGGGCAGATTCTGTTCTGAAAAATGGACACGTATCTGGTGGGTTCTACCTGTTTCCAGCCGCATCTCCAACAAAGTCAAGCTATCGGAATCGTACCGACGCAGCACCTTCCAGTGGGTCACAGCATTACGACCATTACGCCCTTTTGAGCTCATTTTTTTACGCTGGGTCGGATGGCGACCAATGGGCTGATCGACAATTCCACGCTCATCCTGCACCCGCCCATGCACCAGCGCCACATAACGCCGATTGATCGAATGTGCTTTAAATTGAGCGGCAAGGTGGTTATGGGTGGTGTCGTTTTTAGTCGCCACCATCACCCCGGAAGTATCCTTGTCGAGGCGATGTACAATACCGGGGCGCATTTCCCCATTAATCCCCGACAGATCGCCACAATGAAACAATAGCGCATTAACCAGAGTACCGCTGGCATGACCACAGGCGGGATGAACCACCATTCCGGCAGCCTTGTTGATCACGATCAAATCACAATCCTCGTAGAGTATCTCCAGAGGAATATCTTGGGCAACCGCATCCGTCTCCTCCACAGGAGGAATCGTCACCACGACCGTTTCACCACCACGCAAACGTAATCCAGCTTTAACAGCATCGCCATCAACAACAATCTGCTGCTGATCGATCAACTTCTTGAGCTGGGAACGGCTAATATCCGGGAGCACACGCGACAAAAACCGATCCAAACGTTCAACGCTCTGACCCGGTTCAAAGTAAAACTCTAAATTATCATCCATTGTAACTACTCAGCACCTCTCAAGTTGGGTACGTGACCCCCATAGCAAGGGTATTTGTCGCCATGGATGGCGACAATAAGCCCCATGGATGGGCTCGTTGCGTCCCTTGATATGGGGATTGCGTGCCCATCACGCTGAATAGTTACCATCCATCTACCAAATAGAACTCTCAACTTTACCTGCTTGCTTGATCATCACATCCACAATCGCTCGATCATAAATTTTATCTCGACCAGTGATTTGATCGGAAATACGTTCGGCAAAATGGTCACGCCCTTCTTGCAGTTCTTCAGCCATCAGATCAAAAATATTGTCATTTTTTACCCCTTCGGAGACTTTATCCGCATTATAGAGGGCAATATCAGACACAATCGCACGGGCAAGACGAAAGGCCAGTTCAGGATCATCAACGAGTCGCGCCATGAACATCTCCTGTGGTCGAAAATTAAGGAAGGGGAGGTAATCGCAAACAAATTCGCTCCTACAAATTACATCAGAATGGCAACAAGGTTAGCGAAAAACAACTGCATTGTCAATCCAAGCAATCATTATCGACTACTACTTAAACCAATTGTCCCAGGAAACGAAATAAATCCAAATGACTGCCACGATAGTCAGCAACAAAACGACTCCCGCGATCAATAAGCCATGTATCAACCAAAAAAGTGGTGATTCCCAGCGTAGAAGCACTTAAATCATGTTCTGTATCATTTCCCACCATCAAACAGTGCCCTGCCAAAACACCAATTTTATCCAGAATATCGCTAAAATATTTCGGATTTGGCTTACAAAAACGACTATTTTCAATACTGGTCACTAGCTGATAATCAAAATCACCTATACCGGCCCACTCCAAACGAGCATCAACCACCGGACGTGGAAACACCGGATTGGTGGCAATAACCACTTCAAGCCCCTGTTCCTGACAGCGCTGCATCAGCTGCCGCGCTAAAGGAAATGGATTCACCAGAGGCTGCAACTCTGTTAAGTGCTCACGACAAAAACGACGAATACCGGACAAAAACTGCTCTGGTGCAAGATGAAAATCCTGCTGTACTACCGAGAGAAAAAACGCCTCATTGGTTTGCGATCCATCATCACTACCCAGTAGCTCCATCGTCCGTTCAATCATCGTATCTATAAATTGTTGTTGATCTATAGCGGGGTCGATACTTTCAGCCAAGCGTTTCAAATACGCCGGAATAAATCGATACATATCAACATTCAGCAATGTACCATCCAGATCGAAAAGCACAGTGGTTATAGGTGATTTTATCGTCATGGGAAAAACTCATGGGCAGGAGAAAATTAGGGCAAATTAAGCACCAAGCGGAGTAGCAAACTAAACGAAAAAAAAGGGAGGCAGCAACAGCCACCTCCCCAAAACTCTTTTATCTCAACAATTACTTGCTATGGCAA
Organism: Thermodesulfobacteriota bacterium; assembly: GCA_034722515.1. GTDB lineage: Bacteria > Desulfobacterota > Desulfuromonadia > Desulfuromonadales > Desulfuromonadaceae > Desulfuromonas. The sequence continues at coordinate 3,775 of JAYEOA010000076.1, forward strand.
GTTGTGCAAGCCTTCATATCATCGACTTCCCCATGACAGCTACCGCACAACCCATGACCGGTAGACATGGTGGAAACGTCAACAATTACCGACTCACCGGCGTGACAGCTACTGCAATCACTATCCATAGCTTCAACGTGCATGTTGTGGTCAAATGTAACTACACCCTTGGTTGCGCCTTCGTAGTTAAATATCCCTGTTTGTTCCTGCACTTGAACCTTAACGATCGGAGCAGTTGTACCATCAACTTGTGCCATAAAAATAGCCGCAAACGCAAATACAACAACCAATCCCACAAATACAATATTCTTCATCCACTTAACTCCCTTGTCTCGAAACCTCATAACAATTCATATAAACTTCCATCCTCTCTTTCTACATTGAACCTGTACCAATGTCAATTCACATTTGCCGAGTTAAGGACTAAAAATGGCTAAAACGTCTATTTAAGGCAAACATAAGCAAATTGAGGATGATTACTGGCTCCAAGCACGATATACTCAATAGGAGGTTATCCGACAGCCTCCCAGTATCTGTCCACTCTAACCACAAAGTTTATTTTATGGATAATATTCGTGAAGAGGTCAAAGAGCTTCAAATTGGCATGAAGGTGCGCAATCTACGTCAAGAGCGACGCATGACGCTACAGGACATGGCCAATATGACTAAGCTGTCCAAGCCATTGCTATCACAAATTGAAAATAGTCAGGTGATACCCCCATTAGTAACCCTGTTACGGATTGCGAAGGCGTTTCAGATACCATTAAACTGTTTTTTTGAAGACGAACGCGACGACACCAAATGCATCCTGGTTCGCGCCGGTGAGCAACATGCCCGTCAATTACGCTCGGCTCGCGATCCCGGCAGTCAATCCTATACCTACAATTCACGTGCTTTCGGCAAAAAACACCACCAGATGGAACCCTTTGATGTGGAATTTTTCGCCAATAAATGGAATGATAATCTCATGGTGCGCCACGAAGGGGAAGAGTTTCTCTACCTGCTTGAAGGGGAACTGGAATTCCGCCATGGCGACCAAGTGATTCGCCTTTACCCCGGCGATTCGGTGTATTACGATTCAACAGAGCCCCATGGCTATATCGCTTGCAGCGATGTTCGACCACGGGCGATAGCGGTATTGTATACTAAACCTTAATGGTAACTACTTAGCACCTCTAAAGTTGGGCACGCAATTCCCATAGCAAGGGTATTTGTCGCCATGGACTTACGACAATAAGCCCCATGGATGGGCTTGTTGCGTCCCTTGATATGGGGATTGCGTGCCCATCACGCTGAGTAGTTACAAAGCAGCAATAATCAGATTTAATTTCTAACAGCAAAGGAGCATTCGTTATGGCAAAGATTGGCGTTATACTGGCAGGTTGTGGAGTTTTTGATGGCAGTGAAATCCACGAAGCAGTGATCACCCTGCTGGCACTGGATCGTGCCGGAGCCGAAGTGGTGTGCATGGCTCCCAATATGGAACAAATGCATGTGGTGAATCACCTCAGCGGTGAAGTTGCCAAAGGAGAAAGCCGCAATGTTCTGGTCGAATCAGCCCGCATCGTTCGCGGTGAGATCAAGGATATAAGTGAAATTAGCGCCAACGATGTTGACGCCCTCATCATTCCCGGTGGTTTTGGCGCAGCAAAAAATCTCTGCGATTTTGCCGTTAATGGCCCTCAGTGTTCTGTCAATAGCGAAGTAGCTCGCTTGGTTAATGAAGTGGTGGCGGCAAAAAAACCGCTGGCTGCCATCTGCATTGCCCCGGCATTGATAGCCAAGATTTTGGGTGATAACGGCAAGACCGCCCAGCTTACCATCGGCACCGACAGTGGCACCGCACAGGCGCTGGAAAGTATGGGAGCAAAGCACATCGATTGCGCCGTGTCAGACTGTGTGATCGATAAAGAGCTCAAACTGGTTTCCACCCCGGCCTATATGCTGGCTGGTTCTATCAGCGAAGCTGCCGAGGGGATCGAAAAAACCGTTAAAGCACTATTGAACCTTATTTAGCAATCCGACGCACTGGCGACGCCCATTCCAGAGGTCGCAACAAGCCCTTTCCATGGGCGTCGCTCAGAAGAAAAAAGCCTTAATCCGCATAGCGATTCTTGATCTGGACAATTTCATCGAGATTCTCCACAAACACCAGAACCAATTGCGGATCGAAATGAGCGCCCGACTGTGCCTTGATCTCCTCGACCGCTTTATCTACCGACCACGCAGTTTTATACGGTCGTACAGAGGTCAACGCATCGAAGACATCGCTGATGGCGGCAATACGAGCGCCGATGGGAATATCTTCCCCACCGATTCCGTGGGGATATCCCGAGCCATCCCATTTTTCATGATGATAAAGGGCGGTCTCACGAGCCAAAATCATCAACTCCGAATCGTGCTCACCGATGATTTTAGCCCCGATTTGGGGATGCCGCTTCATCTGCTGCCACTCCAGCTCATCAAGTTTTCCCTGTTTTAGTAACACCGCATCCTCGATACCGATTTTGCCAACATCGTGCATAGCACTAGCATACAGTAACAATTCAGCATACTCGGATCCCAAACCGATCTTTTTTGCCAACAGACAACAGATATTGCTCATGCGCAACACATGAGCACCGGTTTCATTATCACGAAATTCACCCGCTACCCCCAAACGGCGAACAACCTCCAACTGCGATTGGTGTAGCTGCGCGGTACGCTTACGTACCTCCTGCTCCAACACATCACCGCGCAACACTTGACGGGTATAATAAAGACGCGTTTCCAGCATATTGCGAATACGCAATACCACTTCCCAATCCTCAAACGGTTTGGTAATAAAGTCTTTCGCTCCGACGGCTAAAGCCTGCTGACGCGTCTCCATATCATTCTGCGCCGTCAACACAATCACTGGCAAATAATCGTTTTGTACCTCAGCCTGCAACAGAGTTAGTACCTCGACCCCGGACAACCACGGCATGCGAATATCCAACAAAATCAGATCAAAGCGATACTTACGATACAGGGGGATAACTTCACGCGGATCCATGGTAGAAAAAATATGGCAATAATCCTCCTCTTCCAACATGCCTTCCAGCAACGCCACATTGGTAGCGTTATCATCGACAATCAAAATTTTAGCGTCATAGATTGTTCGCAAAGTCTCGGTCATTTTAAATCCTCCTCAATATCTTGCTGGCTAGCAACTATTCAGCCCTCTCAAGTTGGGTACGTGATCCCCATAGCAAGGGTATTTGTCGCCATGGACTTACGACAATAAGCCCCATGGATGGGCCATGCTTACAAACAATCGGCGTCCCTTGATATGGGGATTGCGTGCCCATCACGCTGAATAGTTACGCTGGCTATAACGAACGGGGCAAGGTAAACCAAAAGGTACTTCCCTCACCTAGTTCACTCTCAAACCCTATAGTGCCGCCCATGGCTTCCACCAGTTGTTTAGTAATGGTCATACCAATGCCAGTACCTTCAATAACTTCGGAATTCTCGGACAAACGAGCAAAAGGAACAAACAACTTCTGCTGTCTATCCTCAGCAATACCCAACCCGGTATCGCGGACAATAAAACGTAACTGATCACTCCCATCAGGTTTGATCTCAATGGTCACCGTTCCACCACGTTTATTGTATTTTATCGCATTGGACAGTAAGTTAACCAACACCTGCTTAACACGGGTAAAATCGGCTAGCACTACGGGGCATACGACTCCATCACAAGAATGGTTAATCGTCACTTGATACTCTTCTGCTAAATTAGAGACAAGGGACAGGCTCTCCATTACAATACTACAAGGTTCAACCACTTCTAGCGACAATGCCAACTTGCCTGCTTCGATCTTGGCTAAATCCAGCACTTTATTGATCAAGCTCAACAGATGCTTGCCCGCCGATCCAATCTGCTCAACCATATTTTTCTGCTTATCGTTGAGGGGATTCTTTTTGCTCTTAAGCATCAACTGCGAAAAACCATTGATGGCGTTAAGGGGGGTACGTAACTCATGACTCATCTGGGACAAAAATTGTGACTTGGCACGATTCGCCTGCTCTGCCCTGAATCTCGCCCGTTTTAATTCGGTGGTATTCTCCTTTATAGCCGCATAGTGGGTAATCTTACCGTGCATATCTTTCATGGGTATAATCAACACATTTTCATCATACAGTTCGCCATTTTTCTTTTTATTGATAAATTCTCCCTGCCACACGCCGCCGGCTGCAATGGTGCGCCACAGATCTTCAAACACTGCCTTAGGAGTTTTACCTGCATTGAGAAAACGGGGGTTCTTTCCTTTCACCTCGGCAAAGGTGTAACCCGTTATCTGTTCAAAATAGGGGTTTACATATTCAATCCGCCCCGCAGTGTCGGTAACCAGCACACTGCTGGGGTTCTGCTCAACCACCTTGCTTAGTTTCCGGTTATCCTCCTCAGTCAATTTGCGTTGAGTCACGTCCCGGGCGCTAAGGATATACTGCCCCCCACCCTCCTCATCACCCCCCTCATCATCGTGCTCAAACTCCTGAATAAACACTTCCATGACATGAACCTGCTGCTGATGATCCGTCAGGCGATATTCAAGGGGGTTCGACGCCCCATGATATTCGCACAAAACAGCTAGGCTCTCATTACGCAGATCGTCACGGTGAACCAACGATCCCACATGCTGACCCACGAGCTGCTCTGGTGTTGCACCGTATAAGCGCTTAATCGACGGACTGATGTAATTGATAAACCCGCGCTCATCGACAATAATAATAATATCGGAAACATTTTCGATTAAACGACGGAAATACAGTTCACTAACAGCAAGCTCCTCTTCAGCATTTACCCGTTGGGTTATTTCGTTGGCCATCTCCCCCATCAACAACTTGTTACTGGTATTCTGTGCATCGATCTCTTCCGCCGAGAGCTTCAGATCATGAAAAGCTGATTCAATAGTACTAGCCATGCTGTTAAATGAAGCGCTGAGTTGCCCCATCTCATCGTTGGAATTCAGCGACAGTCGATAAGCCATATTTCCCTGCTCAAAGTGTTTGATACCCAGGATTATCTCGGTGATCCGTTTAGTCAGGTACGATGCCATCCAAATAGCAATAAAAATGATAATAGCAATCATGGTAATCGTTGCTATGGTGACATTACTGTAAACACGGGCTAACATGCTGGAGGTGGAGAGATTAAGTTGCTGTTTTTGCTCCGCCACATTGTCCAGCTGAGTGGCGATTATTTCGTTTAAACGATCTTTACTGTTAACCGCAGCTTGATGAAATTCATCGACGTTAGCGCCGATGGTGACGAAGCCAAAGCCACGCGCACTATCGCCGTATTGCCCGGTAAAATAAGGGATGGTGGCAGCTGTGGTCAGTTTCCATAAACCACTCCAAAAAATGACGAATGATCCCGAACCGCCATGCTGGGTTAAATTCATCCAGCCGGTACATTGTGGGGCGAAATTGAGAAAACGTCCATCCAGTCCCACAGTACCTGTAGCCATGAGTTGTTTCGCCGGTTTCTTGTCATGCCCCTGATCGCGGAACACTGGTGCAGTATTTAAAAATTCGCCGATAGGTTTCCCACTGGTTTGCCACTCTTCGTAAAGTTTATCTTCCAGCCATGGCACCACCGGCTCACCAGTATCTGGATCATAGCCAGAGATGAAATAATCGCGAGGGTGGGAGATATTGCGCCCCTTATCATCCCACATGAAGGCATAATTTCCCGTTGAAGCATCGGAGATAGAGCTGTAACGCTCTTTAGTGGGAACAATATGATCGGTAAACTCCATGATATGGGTATGATCGAGGGCTAGCGTGACGTATCCGTTAATTTCACCATCCTTTATAACCGGTGTTGCCCAGCGAACTATCCCTTGAAAACGCCGCCCAACGGGATTTTCTTTACCGGCGTAACCGGCTTGCTGTGGAGCATATTTTATATTGCGTTTCTTTGCAGCGCCAGGCGTATATGTACCAATAATTTTGGAGCCTACGTAGGCACCGATAACATTGGAAACATAAATTTCGCCGGGCTTTAGTTTTTGCAATTCAGCAAAATAATCTTCTGCTTTTATGTAAGTATTAGCGCCATCGGAGATATCCGACAACGTCGCAGTGCCTTCACCAGCTACTACCTTGAGCGTTTCCACGCCATTGAGATCTACGGCGGTCATCTCTAGGTAAATTGGCTTTTCGATAATATTTTCACCACTATTGCACGGGTTATAGTGGTGGAAATCCTTACTATTATCATTTAAGGGAGAACTGATCTTATCTGCTGCATCGGCATGTTTATTGTTGACAGGCTCCCAACCCGTTTGATCGGCACGCTGCCGCCATGCAGAATGATAGGTAACAGCTTTGTGATGAGCGGCAAGAAATTTTTTAAAATTTGTTTCTGTTTGGGGAAGAATCGCAGCCAAGCGGATGTCGGCATCGCGTGTATAGAGAAAATTCGCCACACTATGGGCAGTGTCGTTGGTCAGCCGCTCAATTGATTCTCGCGCACTCGCATCCAGCGCCATCACGGCATCGTCAACCGCCATCGATCCAACAAGGGAGATGGTCTGCTCCATTTCGTTGACTATGGCAGCTTGTTGACTATCAATATTGTCACTATAATGATCCAGTTGATACCACAACAGCACAACCAACAACAAAAGTGGCACTATTTTGATCAACACAAAAATTGCAATAAGTTTGGCTCTAATACCCATGCTCAGCCGCAACAATGGCGTTAACATACAATATCCTTTACAACATCTATCCCCTCGACGCATAATTCATAAATACTTATCGTAACATACCCAACTTGAGAGGTACTTAAGTAAGTTACATTATTTCTTTATCAGCTCGGCAATCTGCACAGCTTTAAGCACTTTACCCTGACTGAGCAGTTGACCATCCACAGCCAGAGCAGGGGTAGTCATACAACCAAAGGTGATAATCTGATTTATATCGGTAATCTTTTCTATCTGTACCACAAGACCGAGATCAGCCGCTGCCTGTTTGACATTGGTAGCCAAATCGGCGCATTTTTTACATCCGGTTCCTAAAATTTGAATGGTTTTCATTGCGTTACTCCTGTTAAAACATCCCATAGATAAGCCCGCTCAGGGTCGCCATCACCACCACCAGGCTGACGAATACCACTGTTTTCTTTGTCCCCATCACACTACGAATCACTAACATATTGGGTAATGACAATGCCGGTCCGGCCAATAGCAATGCCAATGCAGGACCCTTGCCCATCCCCGCACCTATTAACCCCTGCAATATTGGCACCTCGGTCAGGGTGGCAAAATACATAAATGCCCCCAATACGGAAGCCATCAGGTTTGCCGACAAGCCGTTGCCGCCCACCAGAGAAACAATCCAACCTGAAGGGATCAGCCCTTCATGACCTGGACGACCAAGCAACAATCCGGCGATCAGCACCCCATAAAACAGCAACGGCAATATTTTTTTGGCAAAATCCCATGAATTATCAAACCATTCCTGCAATTCATCGTTGTCCTTGCGCGTAGTCAAAACCAAACACAAACCAAAAACACCGACAACAAATGCCATTTGCGGCTGATCGGGGAATAAAAAAGTCAAAAACAGCACCGGAATAGCCACACCATAGATGGCACTGCCCTTGACACAAAACCACCATACCAGACACTGACCAAGCAATGCCGCAAATCCGCCGGTTATCAGCCATTTATTCATCCAGATAACGGACCACACCCCCTCCATCTGCTGCGGTTTTCCCCAGTTGGCAAACACCAGAATACCGACCATACTGGCAAAATAGATCGCCACCTTCCACAATGGTCGTGCCACCTCTGGTTCTGGCAGCGCCGCGGCTGCGGCCACCTTTGCCAACTCCTCTTTACGGAAGAATAGATGCATCAACAAGCCAATAACAATACTAAACACCACCGCTCCCACAGCACGGGCAATCCCCATCTGCGGCCCCAGAACCGTTGCCGTCAAGACAATAGCTAAGATATTGATCGCCGGGCCAGCATACAAAAACGCGCTGGCAGGGCCAAGACCGGCTCCCATGCGATAAATACCGGCAAACAGCGGCAGAATTGTACATGAACACACTGCCAGCACCGTACCCGAAACAGAAGCAACAGCGTAGGCTAGGAACTTATTTGCCTTGGGACCAAGGTATTTCATCACCGAAGCTTGGCTGATAAACACACTAACCGCACCAGCAATGAGAAATGCCGGAATCAGACACAACAGTACATGTTCCTGCGCGTACCACCGCACCAGATACAACGCTTCCCACAGCGGACTACACGACCACAACATTGGTTGTAGCGCTTCTACCGGAAGATAATAACAAACGATAAACACTCCAATGAAAGTGACCAGCGACCTCCATTCTCTACTCCACTGCATATATTCTCCATGACTATTTGACCAACCGACCAAACGCTACACAAACACTCTACTTCGCGTTGACCACTAACGACTGCTGTAGCAGTTGTTGGCTTAATACAGCTTCAACACAACCAAAAAAATTCAAAATACACGGAACTGCCAAACGATAAAAAACCTGATTTCCCCGCTTTTCGTCGGCCACAATCCCGGCATGTTTTAGCACCGTCAAATGCTTGGACACCGTGGAAACATCGGCTCCAATCATCGCCGTCAGATCATTGACGCTACGCTCCTGCTCGCTGAGTTCTTCGATAATAAATAACCGCGACGGATGAGCCATCGCCTTAAGCACCTTTGCCCGCGCTTCCAGTTGTATTTTATGATTGTTTTCCAATCTTTCCTCCATCTCCATTATTTTATCATTTGGCAGTTTAGCCAAACAGGAAAACATGTCAAGGGGTAATCATCGCATACAGCTTAACCATGCGAACCTTCGACAGTTTACGGTGTGAACACTCGTCGCGCATCAACTTCCGCCATGATCCCTTGAGCCACACATGGAACAGGAGAAACTTCAACTCTGTTTCTACCGTTACTCTTTGCCCGATACAACGCCTCATCAGCCTGCGCCATCATCGTCCCTACATCTTCATTTTCTGAGTCGGGGCAAAAACAGCTCACCCCAATACTGATAGTAATATTCAACGCCTCATCACCCTTTTCAATCAAACGACGATCACTCACCCTGCGACATAAACGCTTACTGAGCACCAACGCCTCTGCAACATCAGTGTAGGGCAACAGCACTACGATCTCTTCACCGCCAAAGCGGAATACTCGGTCAAAATCACGCACACTCCCTTTAATGAGTTGCGCCAGCGCCTGCAACACCTGATCGCCAACGCTGTGACCAAAGGTATCATTCACCTGTTTAAAATGATCGACATCAATCATCATCACCGACAGATCAAGACCATAACGCTTGGCCT
>JAYEOA010000077.1:0-7015 GCA_034722515.1 Thermodesulfobacteriota bacterium
GAAGGGGCGTTGGACTGTGCAAATCTTTTCACTGGGTTTTTGCAAGGTTTCACGTCCTTTGTGCTTTTTGGGAATATGATTAGGATGAGTGGCTGATCATGATATTGTTGGCAGGAGATATTGGCGGAACAATGTCGCGTTTTCAGTGGCTGGATACTGATTGTTTGCAGTGTTCTTCACCGCCCTGTTGTTACGCGAGTACAAAATTTGCATCATTTGCAGTGTTGCTCGAAACATTGCTGCGTGAGCACAACATTACTCAGGTGGATTGCGCCTGTTTTGGTCTGCCCGGCCCGGTGGCGGATGCAGAAGTTTCTCTGACCAATCTTCCTTGGCATATATCCGCTTGCGATCTGGAAAAAACATTACATATTGAGCATGTGGAGTTGGTCAACGATTTTCAAGTTGCGGCATTGGGTGTAGACCTGTTGCAACCACAGGATTTGCTCTGCCTGCATGAAGGAAATGTTGATATTGACGGTAACCGACTCGTAATCGGTGCCGGAACTGGTTTGGGGGTTGCCCCGGTTTATCAGCTGGCCGGGCGCTTCTATCCTCAGTCTTCTGAGGGGGGACATATGGATTTTGCGCCCCTGAATGATGAACAGGAGAAGCTACTGCACTGGCTGCACCAGCGCTGGAGTCATGTTTCTTATGAACACCTGTTGTCGGGGGAAGGGCTGGAGAGTCTATATCAGTTTTATTTTCAGCAGCGTTATGGCTGGCGTAGCGCTCCGATGCTGATTGCAGCTGAGGTTACCACTTTAGCGGAGAAGGATGATGACGTGGCTACTGCCGCCATGAACACCTTTGTCAATATTTATGGCGAATTTGTTGGCAACGTGGCTCTGTTGTGGCCGGCACGGGCAGGGATTTATATCGCCGGCGGGATTAGTGCCAAGATTTCGCGTTGGATGGCTAGTGCTGCCTTTGTTGACTATTTTCTCGACAAGGGAAAGATGCGGGCTGTGGTGGAGAAAATGCCGGTTTATCTGGTGCTGGATGAACTGATGGGCCTTAAAGGGGCTCTTTTGCTGACCGAGCGTTTGGCTGGTCTGACACCGAAAAAACGGGAGAAAGAATGAAGAACTATCCTAAGATTACTGAGTTGACGCATAATACGCTAGCTCTTATTCTGGCCGGGGGTGAGGGCAGTCGCTTGAAAGATCTAACTCAATGGCGGGCGAAACCGTCGGTTCCCTTTGGCGGCAAGTATCGAATTATTGATTTTGCCTTGTCCAATTGTGTTAATTCAGATATCCGCCATGTTGGCATTTTGACCCAGTATAAATCGCATTCCCTGATACGTCATGTTCAACGGGCGTGGAATTTTATGCGTTATGAAATCGGTGAGTTCGTTGAACTGTTACCGGCTCAGCAGCGCTTGAGCAAAGAGTGGTATCGGGGAACCGCTAACGCTCTGTATCAGAACCTCGACATTATCCGTCGTCACAAGCCCCGTTATGTGCTGGTGCTAGGCGGCGATCATATCTATGCCATGGACTATCGCGAGATGATTGAACGTCACGAGAACTCCGGTGCTGATGTGACTATTGGTTGTGTAGAAGTCCCGCGAATGGAGGCGACGGGTTTTGGTGTCATGTCTGTTGATAAGGAACTGCGCATCAATCGTTTTACCGAAAAACCTGCCGATCCCGAAGCGATGCCGGGCAAACCTGACAAGGCACTGGCGTCCATGGGAATCTACATCTTTTCCCCCGAATTTCTGTTCGATAAACTGATTGAGGATCACGATAACCCCTCATCGACAAAGGATTTTGGCAAGGACATCATCCCTTCCATTATTGATAACAGCAATGTCATGGCGTATCCATTTGTTGATGAGCATAGTCAGCCGGGCTACTGGCGTGATGTCGGCACCGTGGAGTCGTACTGGAAAGCCAACATGGATTTGTGTTCCATCACTCCGGAACTTAATCTGTATAATTCGGATTGGCCGATCTGGACCTATCAGGCGCAATTGCCTCCGGCTAAATTTGCTTTTGATGATACCGGGCGTCGCGGCGAGGCCATCGATTCGCTGATCTCTGCCGGTTGTATTCTTTCCGGTGCTAGGGTCAAGCGTTCGGTGGTGTTCAGCGGCTGCTTTTTGCATAGTTATGCGCAGGTTAAAGACAGCGTCATTCTTCCCGAGGTTGATATCGGGCGCAATTGCCGTATCTCCAACGCTGTGATTGATAAAGCGTGTGTAATAGCGCGTAACACGGTGATTGGCGAAGATCTGGTTGAGGACAAAAAACGCTTTTATGTGGACGATAACGGTATTGTGCTGGTTACGCCGGATATGCTCGGACAGCACCTGCATATCATTCGTTAACGGGGGATCGGGGGACGACTGTGAAGAAAGAAATTCATGTGGTTCTATGCTGGCATATGCATCAACCCTATTATCGTGATGGTCTCGATGGTAACTACCATTTGCCCTGGGTTTATCTCCATGCCATCAAGGATTATGCTGATATGGTAGCTCATCTGGGAGCTTGCCCCAAGGCACGCGTGGTGGTGAATGTCGCTCCGGTACTGCTGGAACAACTGGATGACTACGGTTGCCAGATGCGGCAATGGTTGCGCGATGGTGTGCCGATGAGTGATCCTTTGCTGAACCTTGTTGTTGGGGAAACGCCGGTGCCGCCGGAACCGGAGGAGCGAGCCGAAATTATTACTGCTTGCCAGCGCATTTATGCTCCGACCATGATTGATTGTCATCCGCCGTTTCGAGCGCTGGTAGATATTGCTTTGCAACAGTATACCGATGGTGAATTGGATACCCTGCGTGTCAGTTATCTGGGCTCGCAGTTTTTTGTCGATCTGCTCATGTGGTACCACTTGGCTTGGTTGGGAACAAGTGTCAAGCGGGGTGATGCCCGCGTTATTCGCTTGATGGCCCGCAAAAATCTTTTTACTCGTGTTGACCAGATTCTATTGCTGGAGGTGATGGCTGAAGTGGTGGAGGGGATTATCCCCAGTTATCGGGCATTGATGGAAGCGGGGCAGATTGAGTTGTCCATGAGTCCGTATGGCCACCCTATTGTACCGTTGCTGATCGATTTTAATGTCATGCATGATGCGCAACCGGCGGCACATCCGCCGCGCAACAAGGCTTATCCCGGTGGTATGGAACGGGCTAAGTGGCATATGGAGCGCGGCTTCACGATATTTGAAAAATATTTTGGTATGCGACCGCGTGGGGTATGGCTATCGGAGGGGGGCATCAGCAGCGCAGCGCTGGCATTGCTCGATCAGTTCAATATAGACTGGACTGCCTCGGGGGAGGGGGTGTGGCGTGCCTCTTGCGATGCTTCGAAAATCGGTTCTCAGGATATGGAACACAAGAAGATCCTCTATCGGCCACTGTGTCATCCTCCTCAGCAATGCAAGATTTTTTTCCGTGATGACGGTCTTTCCGATCTCATCGGTTTTGTGTACAAAGACTGGGATGCAAATGATGCTGCCAACGATTTTTGCCATCATATGGAAAATATTGCCACGTTTGTCGATGACGAAGAAGGGGAGCATGTGGTGACGGTGATTCTCGATGGTGAGAACGCTTGGGAATATTACCCTGACAACGGCTACCATTTTTTGCATGCTTTGTATGCAAAACTTACCGAGCATCCCGGGTTGAAGATGTCAACATTCAGCGACTTATTGCATCCGGAGGTCAAGTTTCTCCCGGCACAGCTTACGCAATTGAAGGCCGGCAGTTGGGTACACGGCTCTTTTTCTACTTGGATAGGTGATAAGGATAAAAACGCGGCCTGGGATCTTTTGGTCGAGGTAAAGGAATGTTATGACCGCGTTGTTCAGTCGGCCTTATTGTCGCCGGAAAAAATTGTTAAAGCAACGGAGCAGTTGGCGATATGTGAAGGATCCGATTGGTTCTGGTGGTTTGGTGATCTCAATCCGGCGGCCAGTGTGCGTGATTTCGACCAGTTGTTCCGCCGCCACTTGATCCGTTTGTATCAGTTGCTGGAGAAGGTGCCACCGCAAAAATTGAAAAATCCGTTGTCCCACGGTGGCGGTGATGCTGAAAATGCCGGAACCATGCGGCGCAATTAGGAAGTGTATCTATGAGAAAAGCCGGGGTTCTTTTACATCCAACGTCGCTGCCACAGGGCGTTCTTGATCATCATGTAGATCGTTTTCTGGACTGGATGACAGCTGCCGGACTGTGTGTTTGGCAAATGCTCCCTCTGGGGCCACCGCACAGGGATCATTCCCCTTATCAGTCTTATTCATCCCATGCGTTAAATCCGGCGCTGTTGCCGGCCGATGTGGTTTATTGCCGTGAAGATGAGGCGGCTTATTGTCGTTTTGAGAGTCAGATGACTTGTTGGCTTGAGGATTACGCCATGTTTGTTGCAGTGCGGGAACAATTTGACGATTGTTCCTGGGCTCAGTGGCCGCAGCCATTGCGCCATCGAGATCCAGTTGCGTTGGAAAGTTTTTGCGTCGAGCACTCTGCCCGCTTGCTGGAGCTTAAACGGGAGCAGTTTCTGTTGCATCGCCTGTGGCAGCAGCTACGCAACAAGGCACATCGGCGCGGTATTATGTTGCTGGGTGATATACCGATTGGTGTGGCCTACGATAGTGCCGATGTCTGGGCTTGTCCGCAGTTGTTTAAATTGGATGATCAGTTCCGACCACTGGTGGTGATGGGTGTTCCCCCCGATTATTTTTCAAAACAGGGGCAGCGTTGGGGCAATCCCCATTACAACTGGTCGTTGATGCAGCAATATCATTTTACTTGGTGGAGGGCGCGTATAGCCAGTGCGTTGCGCCAGTTTGATATGGTACGCATCGATCATTTTCGTGGTTTGCAGGCACTGTGGGAGATCCCGGCGGCTGCGGCAACGGCTGTTGAGGGGCAATGGGTTGAAACTCCGGGTCGCCAGTTGCTGGAGGCGTTGTGTGAGGATTTCCCCCATATGCCATTTATTGCTGAGGATCTTGGGGTGATTACCGATGAGGTGCTTGCCCTGCGCGATTTATTTGAATTGCCGGGGTTATCGGTGTTGCAATTTGGTTTTGACGGTAGCCGAGGCAATCCCCATAGTGTTGATAATCAGGTGGAAAATACCGTTGTCTACACCGGAACCCACGACAATGATACCACTTGCGGCTGGTTTGAGTCGCTGGATCCCGAGGTACAGGAAAACGTGCTACAGCAGTTGCCATGTGATGCCGGATCTATGCCGTGGCCGCTGATTGCTGCTGCATTACAGTCGCCAGCGCAGCTGGCGATGATCCCCATGCAGGATTGGCTGGCTCTCGATGGTCAGCACCGTTTCAATACCCCCGGAACAACGGAAAAGAACTGGAGCTGGCGTTTTTCCTGGGATCAGGTTCCAGAACAACTATCAGCAACGATACGCGACGCTCTGGGGCGTAGTCGGCGTTACCGCTGTGGAGGCGAAACATAGATGACGAGCGAGTTTATAAACGCAGAAAACTACGATTTGAAGAGTTTGCAGCAAGGGCGGCATCATGATCCCTTTGTGGTGCTGGGTTGTCATTCTATTGATGAGGATCGGTGGGTGGTGCGTGTCTGGCTGCCAACGGCGGTCTCGGCATCCCTTGAGGGGGGGATTGTCCTACAACAAATTGAAAACAGCGGCTTGTTCAGGGCAACACTCAGTGCTGAGGAGAAACAGGCACTGCCCGATCATTACTGGGTGGAGTGGATAGAGGCATCCGGTCAGGTGTGTCGCGTTGTCTCCCCTTACACCTTTTTGCCCCAAATTGGCGAGTTGGATCTTCATCTGCTCTCCGAAGGGCGACACTGGCAGCTTTATGAGATGTTGGGGGCAAATCCTGGGCAGGTGGATGGTATTGACGGAGTACAGTTTGCCGTTTGGGCACCATCGGCTGAGCGGGTTGCGCTGGTGGGAAATTTTAATGGCTGGAATGGTTTGCGTCATCCCATGCGCTCGCGGGGGCGTTCGGGAGTGTGGGAACTGTTTATTCCCGGTCTACAGCACAATGATCGTTACAAGTTTGAGATTCGTACTATGCATGGGGGTCACTGCTTGATGAAAACCGATCCCTATGCCCGTGCTATGGAGATGCGTCCGCGTACAGCATCAATCATCTACTCCAGTGATTATCGTTGGCAGGATGGCGACTGGTTGGCGGCGCGGCGTCATTTCGATTGGCAGCATGAGCCGATCTCTATTTATGAAGTCCATCTGGGTTCGTGGCAGCGAGGTGATGATAAGCGTTTTCTCAACTACCGTGAAATTGCCCATCGCCTGGTCGATTATGTACTGTGGATGGGCTACACCCATCTCAACCTGTTGCCGATTAGTGAACATCCGCTGGATGAATCGTGGGGTTATCAGACCTCCGGCTATTACGCCCCGACCCGCCGTTTTGGCGATCCCGATGACTTTCGCTATTTTGTCGATTATTGTCATCAACATGGCATCGGCGTTTTACTCGACTGGGTACCGGCGCATTTCCCCAGAGACAGCTTTGCGCTGGCTCGCTTCGATGGCACTGCTCTGTACGAACACGAAGATCCCCGTCAGGGGGAGCATCGTGAGTGGGGAACCTATATCTTCAATTATGGACGCAACGAGGTACGTAATTTTCTTATTGCCAACGCCTTGTACTGGATTCGTGAGTTTCATCTCGATGGTTTACGTGTCGATGCTGTGGCCTCTATGCTCTATCTTGATTATGACCGCAGCGAGGGTGAATGGTTGCCCAATGAATATGGCGGTAACGAAAATCTTGAGGCTATTGATTTTATTAAAACCCTCAACAGTGAAATTCACGGCCAGTATCCGGGGGCAGTGCTCATGGCGGAGGAATCGACCTCGTGGCCGATGGTTTCCCGGCCGGTATGGATGGGCGGACTGGGTTTCTCCATGAAGTGGAATATGGGCTGGATGAACGATACCTTGAGCTATTTTTCTCAGCAGCCGATCTATCGCTCCTATCAGCACAATCAGCTAACCTTCAGCCAGCTATACGCCTACCATGAAAACTT
>JAYEOA010000077.1:7115-12564 GCA_034722515.1 Thermodesulfobacteriota bacterium
TCGGCGGGTTTGCCCGCTGCTGTGCAGGCGCTGGGGCAGGAGATTACACTGATCGTGCCAGCTTATGCCGATGCGCTGGCCGGTGTAGATGAGCTGCATGAGGTGGCCGCCACGCAGATAAGCGCTTGCGGTAAACAGCGCAACGTGCGGCTATGGCAGGGGAATGCCGACGGGATTGGTTGCCCACTACTGTTGGTGGAAATTGCCGGACTATTTGACCGACCGGGCAACCCCTATCAATCCGCCGATGGCACTGACTGGTCGGATAATGGCGAGCGTTTTGCTTTGTTTTCTCAGGTGGTTGCCGATGTCGCTATGGATCGCCTCGGTTTGCACTGGCAACCGGATGTCGTTCATTGCAATGATTGGCAGACGGGGCTGGTTCTGGCTTTGCTCAGTCATGAAGCTGACGGTGGTCGCGAGCGCCCCGGTACCGTTTTTACCATCCACAATCTTTCCTATGGTGGCCATTTTCCCTACTCCCTGTTTGAAGGTCTTGGCTTGCCTAGTGCGTGGTGGCACTTCAAGGGGATAGAGTTTTACGGGGCGATGTCGATGCTCAAGGGCGGTATTGTTTTTGCCGATCATGTAACTACGGTCAGCCCCAGTTATGCTGATGAAATCTGTACGCAGGATTATGGTTTTGGTCTCCATGGTGCGCTGCAACAGCGGCGCCAGCAGAAGCGTTTGCACGGAATAGTGAATGGCATTGATACTCAGGTATGGAATCCGCAGCTTGATCCATTTCTTCCCTTTAACTATTCTGTGCAGCGTGGGCGTGTCGCCCAGAAAAAACGCAATAAACTGGCTTTGTTGAAAATGTTTGATGAGGAAAATGCCGCTATGCGTCTTGCTTTTCCACTGATCGGTTTTGTTGGTCGGCTGGTGGAGCAAAAGGGGGTCGATTTCATGATTGAGGCGCTGCCGGAACTGGTGGAAAGTACCGACGCCTGTTTTGTAATCGTCGGTTCAGGCATGCCCCTCTTTGAACAACAGCTAACGGTTTTGGCCAGACGTTTCCCGAAACGCATTTTTGTCACCATCGGTTATGAGGAGAAATTGGCTCATCTGGTTGAGGGGGGTATCGATATGTTTCTCATGCCGTCGCGTTTTGAACCATGTGGATTGAATCAGTTGTATAGCTTGAGCTATGGTACTCCACCCATTGTCCATCGTACCGGGGGGTTGAAGGATACCGTTGTCGATGCCAACGAAACCACACTGGCCGATGGCAGCGCGACAGGTTTTGTCTTTGATTCTCCCGATTCAGAGGCGTTATGCCGAGCGGTGGTGCGTGCTCTGTCGTTGTATAAACGACCCCGTCGTTGGCAGGCTCTACAAAAAACGGGCATGCTGCACGATTTTGGCTGGCAGCGCAGCGCCCAGATCTATCTGGAACTATATCATCAGGCTACCCATAAAGGAGATCGCTATGACAATGCACTTGCTTGATGGAAAATCGGAAACGGTAATGCGTAAGGCTATGTACTGCTTGGGTAATGATGTCGATAACCTTGAGACCAGCTTTCTCCATTACCTTTACAACAATTTCGGTCGCCATCTGGAATCTCCCGATTATTACTTGTTCAAGGCATTGTCCTACAGTGTTCGTGACCGCCTGATGGCGCACTGGAAGCAGACCTGGTTGGCTCACTATGAAGCTGAGACCAAAAAGGCATATTACCTGTCGATGGAATTTCTTATTGGTCGCTCGCTGAGCAATAATCTGCTCAATTTGGGGCTTGAAAATAATGTGAACAAGGCACTTTATGGGTTAGGCAAAGTATTGGAAGATGTCGAGCAGGCTGAACGTGATGCCGGTCTTGGTAACGGCGGTCTCGGTCGTTTGGCGGCCTGTTTTATGGATAGTTGCGCGACGCTGCAACTACCGGTGACCGGCTACGGATTGCGTTACAAATACGGTATGTTTCGCCAGCGTATTCAAAATGGTTATCAGGTGGAGGAGCCGGATCAATGGCTGGGATTCGACGAATATCCATGGGAAGTGCGCCGCCCGGATTATACCTGTATAGTACGCTTTGGCGGCTTTACCCGCATGTATAGCGATCCCCACGGTGATGGACGCTTAATCGTTCATTGGGAGCACGCTGAGGAGGTGCTGGCGGTTCCCTACGATGTCCCCATATCAGGGTATCAGAATCAGACGGTTAATACGTTACGGCTGTGGTCTTCTGCATCCGCCGAAGATTTTAATTTGAGCGAATTCAATGCCGGTTCCTATTTTGATGCGGTTGCCCAGAAAAACGATGCGGAAAGTATCACCATGGTGCTGTATCCCAACGATAGCAGCGAGAGTGGCAAGGAGTTGCGTTTGCGTCAGCAGTATTTTCTTGTTTCAGCCAGTCTTCAGGATATTGTGAAACACTGGAAGCGTGCTCATGGCAATGATTTTAGTACCTTTGCTGCGAACAACGTTTTTCAACTCAATGATACCCATCCGAGTTTGGCGGTGGCAGAGCTAATGCGCTTGTTGCTCGATGACGAACAGCTGGAATGGGACGAGGCTTGGCTCATTGTTACCCACACCATGGCCTATACCAATCATACATTGTTGCCGGAAGCGTTGGAGACTTGGTCGATAGGTTTGTTCGAGAAGCTGTTGCCGCGCCTGATGGAGATAATTTATGAGATCAATGCTCGATTTCTCGCCATAGTAGCTATGAAATGGCCGGAGGATCAACAACGCTGGCAGCGGATGTCGCTGATAGATAACCATAACCGGTTGCGCATGGCTCATCTGGCCATTGTCGGTAGTTTTTCTGTCAATGGTGTGGCGACTCTTCATTCACAGCTGCTGAAAGAGGGACTATTTCGCGACTTTTATGAACTATGGCCGGAAAAATTTAACAACAAAACCAACGGTGTGACCCCGCGACGCTGGTTGGCTGTGGCTAATCCCGGATTGCGCCAGTTATTGTGTGATACCTTCGGTGAGGGATGGCTCACCGATTTGAGCCAGTTAAGCCGACTGGAGGAGAAGATCGCTGATCGCAATTTTATCGCTCGCTGGGTAGATATCCGTCAGCACAATAAACAGCGTCTGGCCGATCTGGTGCAGGAGCGTACCGGCATCACCATTATTACCGACGCCCTGTTTGATGTACAGGTGAAGCGTATTCATGAATACAAGCGCCAACTGCTCAATGTTCTGCACATAATCCACCTCTATGCACGGATCAAGTTCGGCAAAAAACAACCATGGACCAATCGCTGCGTGATCATTGGCGGCAAAGCGGCACCCGGATACGCCATGGCTAAAACGATTATCAAGCTGATCCACAATGTGGCTCATGTTGTCAACAGTGACCCGGATGTCGGTGACCGCCTGAAGCTGGTTTTTATCCCCAATTTTAATGTTTCTACCATGGAGGTTGTTTGCCCTGGAGCTGATTTGTCAGAGCAGATCTCCACCGCCGGGAAAGAGGCCTCCGGCACCGGAAATATGAAGTTCATGATGAACGGTGCTATTACCATCGGCACGCTGGATGGTGCCAATGTTGAGATCTGTGAAGCAGTGGGGGAAGAGAATTTCTTTCTCTTCGGTTTGCGAGCTGATGAGGTTGAGGAACGAAAAGCACACTATGACCCAATGGCGTTGATTGCCGACGATCCAAATCTGCAGCAAGTTATGCGTTTGCTCCAATCCGGTTATTTCAATCAGTTTGAACCGGGTATTTTTGATGATATTATTGCATCTATCACCTCAGACAACGATCCGTGGCTGACCCTTGCCGATTTTGCTAGTTATGTTCAGGCTCAGGAAGAGGT
Source organism: Thermodesulfobacteriota bacterium (assembly GCA_034722515.1). Lineage (GTDB taxonomy): Bacteria > Desulfobacterota > Desulfuromonadia > Desulfuromonadales > Desulfuromonadaceae > Desulfuromonas. Next base: position 10,905 of record JAYEOA010000077.1, read on the forward strand.
TGCAACGGTATTTAAGGATACCGAGCGCTGGAATCGGATGAGCATTATCAACAGTGCTCGTAGTGGACGTTTTTCAACAGATCGTACCATGGCTGAATATAACAGTGATATTTGGCATCTGCACCCCGTTGAGGTGAAGTCACTGTTTTAGCAGATAAGTTTCTTGACATTTGCCGAACATCCCGTTAGTGTTCAGCCTTCGCTCTGCACGAGTTGAAAATATTAAGATGAAAGTGAGGTGATTTTCGTGGAAATTCAAGTTCTTGATAACAATGTTGAAAAAGCGATCCGGGTGCTTAAGCGTAAGCTGCAGCAGGAAGGACTTTTCCGTGAAATGAAGCAACGCAAGTTTTACGAGAAACCAAGCGTAAAACGTAAGCGTAAAGAGAAAGAAGCTCAGCGTCGTCTGCGTAAAAAAATGCGTCTGATGCGCACCGACTGATCACCTCAGTCATAAATGATGTTTTCGCAGAAAGAAAAAAATCAGATGGTTAAGCAAAAAGCGCCAAATACAAGGCGCGTGATTGTCACTGTAGAGACGTTGCATGCAACGTCTAATACGTACATCGAAGCAGCGAGACAATTACGACTGGTTCTGTAATGGCGCAGCAGTTGGTGAGTTTTTGCGACGCCATCATAAATAGCTTAAATATAAAAGGGAACCGTGTTAGCGGTTCCCTTTTTTTGTATAATTATTCAGCGTGATGGGCACGCAACAAGCCCCCTCATTGCGTTATTCATGCCTGACTTTCAATCAGGGTTTCCATAACCAGCGCAATCGTTGTATCGTCTTCGTGGTGAGTCATCTCTTTTCTTTTTCTCGTTAGTGGCTTAGTCGTCACCAACAATGGACAACTTAAATGGCTCACTATTTCAACCCCTATTTTTGTAGCGCTGGGTGTCAAAATGAATTTACAGAAACGAAGTTGCTTTATCGTAAATTGTTAAATAACGCTAGCATTTGAAGAGCAAAATGTGTAAAATTAGCATGTTAGACGATGTGAAAACTAATGTCTCAGAATTATTGCAGTTTGCTGGTTAGAACAAATTTGTCCAGCCGTATTACTCTTTTGACTGGACATGACGACCGGACACTGAAATTAAAAGAAGTTTGTAATCGTTATCACCTTTACTCATATTGGAGATTGAACTATGGCGAAAATAATCAATTATAAAGAACTTGGGCTAGTTAATAGCCACGAAATGTTTAGCAAGGCGGTTAACGGTGGCTATGCCATACCGGCGTATAATTTTAATAATATGGAACAACTACAGGCCATTATTGTCGCCAGTGTCGAAAGCAATTCGCCGGTGATTATGCAGGTGAGCAGTGGAGCGCGTAACTACGCCAATGGGACGATGCTGCGCTATATGGCTCAAGGGGCGGTGGCCATGGCGCGTGAGATGGGGTCGAACATTCCGATTTGCCTCCATCTTGATCATGGCGATTCCTTTGAGCTGTGTAAATCATGTGTTGATAATGGTTTTTCTTCGGTAATGATCGATGGTTCTCATCTTAGCTATGCTGATAACGTGGCTTTGACCCGCAAGGTGGTGGATTATGCTCATAAGTTTGATGTTACTGTTGAAGGTGAACTTGGAGTTCTAGCCGGAATCGAAGATGATGTAGTTGCTGAAGAATCAACCTATACCCAACCGG
>JAYEOA010000078.1:0-2493 GCA_034722515.1 Thermodesulfobacteriota bacterium
AATAAAATCCTATAAAAAAATAATGTCCGCACCACAAATCTAAGCATTAGAGCAGATCACCATTTTAAGAACAATGTTTTTCTGGCTAAAGAAATAAATGACTCAAAACAAACAAGATGACTAAAAATCCTACGCAGTGGTTGGCAAAATATGCGATAGTTATACTTCATAAAACTCACACGGCAATCTAATAGGATAAGGAAGTTGTTTATGCGAAAAACATTGCTAACGCTTGGACTAATCGTCCTCTTGTGTTTATCAGGTTGCGCCGTCAACCCGGTGACGGGAAAAAATGAACTCATTCTCATGTCCCAAACTGCGGAAATCAACGCCGGAACCAAGCAATACCTGCCCAGCCGCCAAATGCAAGGGGGCGATTACACCACCAACCCACAGGTAGTTGCCTATGTACGTCAGGTAGGACAACGCCTAGCGGCTGTCAGTGACCGCTCCCTACCTTACGAATTTAACGTTATCAACGACTCCACCCCCAACGCATGGGCACTACCCGGTGGAAAAATTGCCATCAATCGTGGCTTGCTGACGCAACTTAACAGCGAAGCCGAACTAGCGGCAGTTATTGGTCATGAGATTGTTCACGCCGCAGCCCGCCACAGCGCCAAAGGGATGGAACGGGGCATGTTACTCCAAGGGGCTGTTCTGGCCGTCGGGATGGCGTCACAAAACAGTGAGTACTCACAGCTAGCCGTTGGCACTGCCGGAGTTGCCAGCGGGTTAATCACTCAAAAATACAGTCGCGCAGCCGAGCTGGAAGCCGACATGTACGGTATGAAATATATGGCAAAAGCGGGCTACGATCCGCATGCCGCCATCGATTTACAACAAACCTTCGTGCGCCTAGCCGAAAACCGCGACTCAAACTGGCTCAACGGCTTATTTGCCAGCCATCCACCATCACCCGAGCGAGTTACAGCCAATCGAAAAACTGCCACCACTCTGCCACATGGAGGCAAAATAGGGCAAGAACACTACAAACAAATAATCGCCGGACTGTTAAACGATCAAGATGCGTATCAAGCCTTTGACGAGGGACGCAAGGCATTAGACCAAGGTGACACTGCCCTCGCCCTTGCTCTGGCACAAAAGGCATTAAAGCTACAACCACGCGAGGCACTGTTTCACTCCCTACGCGGCGATATCCGCCTGAAGCAATACCGCTACCGCGATGCGATCACCAATTACGACCGCGCCCTGCAACGTAACGCTAATTACTTCCACTATTATCTGCAACGGGGACTGGCTCGACTCAAGCTGGGTGAAACAACCATAGCTCAAAATGATTTCAAACGCAGCGTTGCCCTGCTACCCACAGCACCGGCTCTAAATGCTCTGGGCAATCTCTGCCTTGAGCAGGGAGAGCGTAGCGCCGCCATGAACTATTTTGCCTCTGCTGCCAGTTCCAAATCTGAGGCAGGTAAAGCAGCCAATCGTTCCCTCATTCGCCTCGACTTAGCCGACAACCCACACAAATACTTGCAGGTACGCTTAGGGCGAGATCGTGACGATTACCTGCTGGTACAAATAGCTAACACCACCGGGCAAACCATTTCTGACATCACCTTCGTCATTGAATTTATCGATACCAGGGGCAACACTCGCCGCGTGCAAACACTACTAGGCACTTCCTTAGCACCACAGCAATCGACAACCGTGTCCACAGGTATCGGCCCCTTTACCAGTTTGAAGCAAGTGCGTGGGCAAGTAACCGGGGCACGGGTGATCGAACAAACCGGCACAGCCGAGTAACTGTGCATCTACACAGGGCAGGCTTAATATCTGCAGCAAGGTAAGTTTCACCTATGTCGAGACCGCTAGGCATAAATATCCAAGAGCCTGGTACCACGTCTCACGTATATGAGGACGTATGGTCACGGTACGCCATGTCCCTACGGTTTTTGTGTAGAGCCGTTACATGCAACGACCGATTGGATTCCTGTCCTGTTTGTCATCAACGTCCCCCCGATACTAATCAACGTCCCCCTGATACTATCAGCACCATTGGTACATAAATGGAGCACGTTTAGCAAAATGTTTACGAAGGGTAAATTTTCAAGCGCCCTGTTTAAGCGGGTTTGTGACCTGTCTGGGAACTGCTGGGTAGTCATTAACATCTACAGCCTCAGTTAAATTTAGAATATCTCCAACAACGAACCACACATGCTTTTCATCATTTTGTTTGTGTTCTTTTTTTGTCAAAAACTGAAAATCATATTCGAGATCACCATCTTTTGACGAAGCAACTAAGTTTAAGCAAAGCTTCCTTTTGGGAAAGGCAGAATCATTGTCCCATCGTTTGCGTGGGAGTTTATAGGAGTAAGTACCTTTAAGACCAATGTAAAGAGAAGTTGAACGAAGCCGCTATCGCAGCAAACAAAACAACAAAAACCTTTCCCAACCATAAACCTCCTGCGTAGCAGTTAGTAATGTTACACTTGTCGGCAACGACAACCCTTTTTGCAGGAGGTTTCTATG
>JAYEOA010000079.1:0-38678 GCA_034722515.1 Thermodesulfobacteriota bacterium
CGACAAACTATCCTATCATCAACGTTACCGCACCAAATAACCCCAATTTAATTAGGACAATTCATGCCTCGTCAACCAAGGATCGATAGCCCAGGACTACTGCATCACATCATTTTTCGTGGTATCGAACAATGTAATATTGTTAAGGATGATACCGATCGCCTCAATTTTGTTTCCCGTTTGGATCGCTTATCGAGGGAATGCAATATCAACGTATACGCCTGGGCTTTGCTCGACAACCATGTTCACCTTTTGGTTCGCAGCAGCGATTATGGCTTAGCGCATTTTATGCGTCGTTTACTGACGGGGCACGCCACCACTTTTAATTTACGTTATAAACGCCATGGTCATTTATTTCAAAATCGGTATAAGTCGATTGTGTGTGATGAGGAGTGTTATTTTTTAGAATTGGTGCGCTACATTCATCTCAACCCGATCAGGGCCGGAATTATTAAAACCCTTGAGGAGTTACGGTCTTACCCGTGGTGCGGTCATGCGGCGCTGGTGAATAGAACATATAAAAGCTGGCAAAATCGTGATGCGGTGTTACTTCACTTTGGGAAAAAAAAGAAACATGCCAAAGAAAATTATGAGCTGTTTCTCGCCGATGGATTAAACCAAGGGGAGCGACCAGAGTTGATTGGTGGCGGTTTGCGCCGCTCGCAACCAGAGGTGGGCGAAGTTAACGATCAGCCCGAAGCTTATGATGATCGAATTTTGGGTAATGGTGCTTTTGTTGAACAAATTCTACAGCAAAATGAAGTAAATTCTACGCTTGTCAGCCCTCACGAAAAACAACACCTCGGAGATGAGTTTGTTAAACTCACCTGTATGGATAAATCAATAACGCTGCAGGAAATTCAATCGGGCAGCCGATGTCAAGCAGTTTCACAGGCAAGGAGGATTATAGCAACAGAACTTGTGCAGGAGTATGGCTGGTCATCGACTGCGGTGGCACGCTGTTTGGGTGTATCAACGTCGGCAATTTGTAAGATTTTGGCTCGTGCAAGGTTGGTTCAATAAAGCAGCGAACCGGGAATTTATTCTAGTTAGTCAGCAACGTCCCCCCACCAAAAATAGAGAGACAATATGCACAAAAACATTCTTATTTTCACCGGCAACGGCAAGGGGAAATCCACTTCAGCCTTCGGTATGGCATTACGTGCCAGCGGGCACAACCACTGCGTGCTGATTATCCAATTCATGAAAAAAGATAGCAGTGTCGGCGAACTCATCATCCTGAAAAAACTCGGCATAACCGTCAAACAAACCGGCCTCGGCTTCGTTCCTAAACCGGACAACCCACGCTATACAGAGCATCAGCAAGCAGCGCAAAAGGGCTTTGCCTTAGCTAATAACGCCCTGCAATCGGGCAACTATGATCTGATAATTCTCGATGAACTATGCGGCGCTGTCGCCCACGGTCTCATCGATGAGCAGACGGTTATCACCGCCATCACCACAGCACCGGCACCGTTAAATATTGTATTAACGGGTCGCAATGCCACTAAGCGGCTCATCGATCTTGCCGATACGGTCAGTGAAATCACCCCGATCAAGCATGCATTGGATCTGGGCATAAAAGCTCGCGAAGGTGTCGAATATTGAGCACCGCCGGCTTTGCTGCAGCAGCCTACGCCGATGTTCCCCTCACCCACCGCGAAATTAACAGATATCAACTGACCAGCTCTGGCTACCGGCAATAGTATTCTATATGGGGTGAGCAAATATATAGTTGACTATTTTATTGCGTTTGCGCCACCCGTATCCATTGCACCGCAATAAATGACACCCCACTCATCACCGCTCCGGCGACAAACGGAATGCGGTAATCGATCATCCACAATGCGCCACCTATCACTGGCATCACCACGGCGGCAATATGGTTGATGGTGAAAGCAACGGCCATACTCGGCGCGATATCCTGTGGATCGGCCACCTTTTGAAAGTAGGTGCGGATGGCGATGGCAAAGTTAAAGAAGATGTGATCGAGAACGTAGAGCACCATCACCAACCACAATGAACCTACATAGGCATAACCGAGAAACACCACGACCAGGCTGCCGTATTCCAACGACAACACCCGCCGCTCGCCAAAATGAACGATGGCACGACCAATCATTGGACTGACAAAGTAGTTGATCACATTGTTGACCACAAACAGGGCAGCAATTTGGGTCACACTGCAATTAAACTCCTTCACCAATAAAAATACCGAGAAGGCGATAAAGATCTGCCGCCGCGCCCCGGCCATACAGGTCAAAAAATAAAATAAACTATATTTACGCCGCAGCACCAAATGACGATGCTGCGGTATCACATTTGAACACGTTGGATTTTGCAACAGCCCCCAACCACCAATCACCACCACAAATACGCCAATCATGGTAAAGATTGTCCGGTACTCAAAAAAATATCCTAGACAAAACACCAACGACCCAACGACGACATTCACCGCCGCCGTAAGACTTTTTAAGCGACCAAATACCAGCGGTGCCCGATGCACATTGAAGTATTGCAGCGTCAACGACTGATTCGTCGTCTCGTAATAGTGAAAGCCAAAACTGATAATGAGGGTTGAAACAACCAAGCCCCCATAGCTGGGGAGAAAACCGGTTACAATACTGCCAATACCAATGGTTACAATCGACAAGGCTGCCAAATGATGCTCGCGAACGACCAATAGCACATAAACAACCAGTAACGCCAAAAGACCGGGGATTTCGCGAACGGAACCGATCACCCCTATCTGCTGTCCGTTTAATCCCGCCGCTTCAACGGCAAAATTATTGAACAGAATCATCCACGCCTGTAAACCAACCCCCGAAGCAATGGTCAAGATGATCAAAAAACGCAACATGGCCGGTTGGCCGAAACCATTTTTCATCTTACCCTCTCACAGCTTTAGTCGACCATCATTGCACCACTCACAACAAACCAACCCGCCACGCAAATCAACGAGTCAGCGCATAATGAGAAACAACAGAAAAGACATATACGCCGTCAGCAGGAAGACCCCATTGGCACGACTCACCCGTAAGCGATGCCAGCACAACGGTACCAAGGCACAACTAAATAGCAGCACCACCGGCAATTCAAAACGCAACACCGACGGATCGACGGCAATAGACTGAAATAGTGGACACAACCCCAGAACAAATAAAATATTAAAGATATTGCTACCAATTACGTTGCCAATACTAATATCCATTTCCCCCTTGGCCGCACTTACCAGTGATGCCGCCAACTCCGGCAAACTGGTTCCCAAAGCAACAATGGTCATACCAATAAATAGTTCGGATAACCCGATGGCACGGGCAATGATCACCGCCGAAGAAACCATCCAGTGAGCACCTAGCCCCAGACCGATAATACCACCGATAATATACGCAACATCGCGGCTTCGTCCCGATTGTTCACGTTCTACCACGTCGTCGGGGACTTGAACATCGACCGAAACATCACGGGCGTAACGTACGCAATAACCAATAAATAAACCGAGGAGCATCAGCAAAATAACAGCATCAGTGCGCCCCAAATTGCCATCTAGGCACACCACATACAGTACCATAGTGGAAAAGATCATAAATGGCAGTTCTCGCCGCAACAAGCTACGTGGTACGGTTAACGGTAAAACGATGGCCGAAACACCGAGAATCAAACCAATATTGGCAATATTTGAGCCGACGATATTACCAACGGCAATGGCAGAAGATCCTTGCCCCACAGCCAGCAACGATACCATCAGCTCCGGCATACTGGTGGCAAAAGAGACAATGGTCATGCCAATAATCAAAGGACGAACACCATACGATAGTGCCAGTCGAGAACTACCATCGACCAAAAAATCAGCTCCAAAATACAAAACCACTAATCCGATAAAAAATACCACAACTGCCAATGTCATTTAAATAATACTCCGACAAACAAAAAAGGAGAATAATTCTCGAAAAGTTCCAAACAAACAGAGCAAAAACGATACGCACAAGCACCCTAAAAAGCAAGAGGATTAGGCAAATGCGTTCTTGACGTTATTTCACCGGCAATCTATATTCATATATTCAATTTATATAGCATCCATAACCATCCACAGACACAGTAAAAAGGACATCGACAATGAAGCCAATCGCTTTCGATAAAAACCAAAGTTATGAGCGCGAAGCAGAAATACTCAAAGTTTTAGGTCATCCTATCCGCCTAAAAATTATTGCCGGTCTGATTTCTCAGGCATGTAATGTCAAAAAAATTTGGGAATGCCTTGAGCTACCACAGGCCACAGTTTCCCAACACTTGGCGTTATTGAAAAATAAAGGGATTATTGTTGGGGAGCGTGACGGTGTCGAAGTGTACTACAGCGTTGTTTCAGATCAGGCACGGGATCTCGTTCAAGCGCTTTTTACCCTCGATGGCTGCAAAAAATAGATTATCACCTATCTAACTTTTTTTTGCGCAAAGGCAGGGGATAAACTCTCAGGGCATCGGATGAATGGTGCTTTTCCACCTGCACCTTAACCCCGAATGCAGCATCAATATTTTTTGCACTAAGCACCTGCGTCGGCTCACCAAAAGCCACAACCGCACCGGACGAATCGAGCATCAATATCCGCTGCGAAATATCCGCTGCAAGATTAATATCATGGGAAACCTGAACGATGGTTTTCCCCTCGTCACGGCATAGTCGATATAACAGCTCGGCAATACTGCGTGTGTGGCCTAAATCTAATTGACTGGTGACCTCATCCAGCAGCAGCACCGGAGTCTGCTGAGCCAACGCCCTGGCCAACAACACCCGCTGTAGCTCACCACCGCTTAAAACGCCCACCGTTTGCTCGGCAAGGTGGGTAATATCTGTCACCGCTAGCATCTGCTCCACTGTGCGCTGCTGCTCAACACCTAAGCCCCAGCGGTTCCATCGCCCACTATCGTGCGCAAAGCACCCCATAGCCACCATTTCACGCACCGAAAAACCAAACGGCTGCGCCATCAGTTGAGGCACCACTGCCGCCAACGTCGCCATTTTGCCTCGCGACAATTGGTGCGCCGCCCCCTCTTGCCAGCGAATGGTTCCGCTATCGGGGCGCAACCGTCCCCGCATTAAACGCAACAGCGTTGATTTTCCGGCACCATTAGGACCTAAAATGGTCAGCAATTCACCTTGGCGCACATCAAGATCAAGATGTTGCAATATCCGACGTTTCTCATAAGAAAAGTTCACTGCGCTAAGCTGAATCATCGCTCACCCTTTAAACGCAGCAAATAAAGGAAAAACGGAGCGCCAATGATAGCGGTAATCACCCCCACCGGCAACTCAGCCGGAGCTAAAATAGTGCGAGCCAGCGCATCGGCCAGCACTAAAAATGCTGCTCCGGCAAGAGCCGACGCCGGTAACAAACGTACATGCCCCGGCCCACACAATAAGCGCACCACATGGGGGATCACCAGACCAACAAAGCCCACCAAACCAGCCATAGACACCGCCGTAGCCACCAGCAGACCGGCAGCAGCAAATACCAATAAACGCGCCCGTCCAACATCCAAGCCCAAGTCGGCAGCGGCATCTTCGCCCTGGGTAAACAAATCAAGCACACGAGCCTGATGCCACAACAGCAAAAAAGCCAGCAATGACAAACCATATCCCCATGGCAGCCAACCGGGGCGCACATGAGCCAGATTACCTGCCAACCAAAATACGGCATTGCGCACTGAATCGGCGGGAGCAAGCCACAGCAAAAACAGCAATAAAGCCGAAGCAAAACTACCCACCATCACCCCGGCTAAAATAAGGGTATGTGTTGAGCTCTGGTTGGCACGCGCCACCACATACACCAGCACTAACGACAACAATGCCCCACAAAATGCTGTCAACGGCAACACTAATGGTGACTGACTGTCCAGTGTTAGAGCGACCACGCTGCCCAATGCAGCACCGCCGGACACGCCGAGAATATAGGGGTCGGCCAGAGGATTACGCAGCACCGCCTGAAATGCGCCACCCGACACCGACAACGAAGCGCCCACCAATGCGGCGAACAAAACCCGTGGCAGGCGAATCTTCAGCACCACGGTCTCATGTAGCGCAGTGCCTGAATTACCACTCAAAATACTCAGCAACTCAGGCATGGGAACCTTGACCATTCCACAACTGATACCGAGCAACATCGCTAGCAATAACGCTAGAGTGCTCCACAGCAACCAGTACGGAAAATGGCGGCTGTTTTTTTCAATTACGGACATCAGCAACCTTCCTAACCGTCACCTTGTTTACCGAACTAAAATAGCGTGCCAATTCACGCAAACCATTAAACAGTCTGGGACCTGGGCGCTGCAACCAATCGGCATTGATTGTAACTACCTGCTGCTTACGCACAGCCTGCAATTGCGGCCATTGCAAAAAATAATCTTTGAGCATCGGTGTTCCTGGATGAACAGAGACCACAATCAACTCAGGATCGTAAGCCAGCACCGCCTCCATCCCCCAGGTGGGATAACGTTCTTGCTGCGCAGCCACATTTACGCCACCTGCCACAGTAATCAAATCATCGGCCAACGTACCACCACCAGCCACTATCAGCGGTTCTATCATCACACACACCAGTGTACGCACCTGATGTTCTCCACGTTGACTGCGAATCAACGCCATCTGTTCGCGCAACTGCGCAACCAGAGGCTGAGCAACATCTTCATGCCCCGTGAGCTGTCCCAAGGAGCTGATGGTATCTAGTGTGCTTGCCGTTGATCGGGGGGCAACAATATACACTGGCACCCCCAACTGTTCAAACTGCTGCAGCAATACGGGGCTGGAACTTGACATACCCATAATAATCAGATCTGGAGTTAAATTTGCCACCGCTTCGAGGCTGGGGCTGGCATAAGCACCGACGCTCGCCTTAGCGCTAGCCGCACGGGGATACGTGCAAAAATCGGTCACCCCCACCAATTGTTGCTGGGCGTGGATAGCGTAGAGAATTTCGGTAACACTGGGAACCAGTGATACAATACGTTGCGGCGGGGCAGCCAGCACAATACTACGCCCCACCGCATCGGTATAGACGGTTGTACAATGGCCAGCCGTAAATGCTGCAACAATAAAAAAACAACTCAACAAAAATCGGCAGAACCACATCGTCAGCATCCTAAAATGTTAACTTGATACCGGCATAAAACGACTGCCCGGCAGTTGCATAACTCCACGCCTCCTCGTAATGCTCATCGAACAGATTGTCAATACGGGCATAAACCCGCAGTATGTCGGTCACATCGTAATGAGCTGCCAAGTTGACCAGAAAATAATCATCCAGCGTCGATATAGCATTTCCTTGTGCATCACGCGCACTCGTTATGGCATCACGCTCATCAAACCAGTAACCATCGACATTGATAGAGCCTGTGGTCAAGAAGGTATAGCGCAATCCAGCATGCACTTTATTCAATGGTCGCCGCACCATCCGCAATCCATCAGGATCCTGAGTGTCTGTGTAAGTATAATCCAAAGAAAGCAGCAGCGTCTCAACAACCTGAAACTTGGTAAAAACCTCAAATCCCTCTGTTTTACTGTCACCATCTAATTGATTATAGCCACCAGCCCATGGTGCCCCAGGAATCACAATAGAACTATCCCAGGCAATACGATCGTCAAATTCCATCCAATAATAGGTCACCCCACTCTGTAGTCGATTATTAAGCAGGCTTTGACCCACTCCAAACTCACAGGATTGACTTTTTTCTGGATCAAGATTCTTATTACCATTCGCCGAATACATTTCATACAACGAAGGAGATCGAAAGCCGGTTGCATAACTAGCATGCAAAGTTGTGCCGGTGGTGTCAAAGTGGTAGGCTGGAGCAATGCGCCACGTTGTTTTACCACCAAAACGATCATGATCATCATAATGCACACCAGCTACCACATCAAAACCACTAACAATTAGTTGATTCTGCAACCAACAACTCATGGTCTCAGCTTCCACCGTTGCAGCAGAAGAACTGTCTGAACGCTCCTGAAGATACCCAATCCCAGCAGTGACAAAATCAAATGGCAATACTTGTAACGTTCCCTGCCAACTCCACTCATCGCTTTTACCAAGAAAATCGTAGTAATCATTACCATCATTATCTTCGGCATCACGTTCTTGACGCGAATACTTGTAATCAAAATCTGAAACCAGCTTTCCATCAAACAATTGATTATGTAAATTCAACTTACCAAACAACTTAGTGGTCTCAAGTTGATTTTTTTTGCGCCCTGTGGGATCAAGCGTACTTCCCCAAAATATTGTGCGATCAGCAGCAAAACCGCCACCTGACAAAAAAGAGTAATAATTATCGTCAAGATCCATCGTAGCATCCACGTAGCGTATCACAGCCGTCAAACTCGTATTTGAGCTCAAATCCAGTGTGATTTTACCGCTGAATGTGGTATTTTCCCATTCATCTTTTTCTGATGTATTTCCCGCGTGGGAGATATCATTATTATCGGCATTAGCAATAGAATAACCATCTGATGACAGGCTGGATACCGACAGGGAAAAATCGCTAATACCCTCTGAACCATTCAAGCCACCGTACACCTTGTAGGTATTATAGCTTCCAGTCTCGGCACCAGCATAACCATGTATCTTTTCTGCCCCTGATTTTGTGATGATATTGATAACACCAGCAGTTGCATTGCTGCCATACAAGACACTCATTGCCCCGCGCACTACTTCAATCCGTTCAACATTATCCAGTGTGATATTAGAAAAATCAGCACCACGATTAGGGTCAGAGGGATCGTTAGCAGAAACTCCATCAATAATTAACAGCGTATTCTTTGAATCTGCTCCGCGCATATATATCTTACTCGTCGTACCGAGACCGCCAGTGCTTGATATCTGCAACCCGGGAACGGTATTCAATATATCAACCACCGAGGTTAAGTGCCGCGCTTCAATTTCCTCTGCTGTAATCAGCGTTAGTGAAGTACCACCAATATGCTGCAAATCGGTACTGGTACGAGTAGCGGTCACCACCACATCATCAATTTTTTCAACACCCTGCTCTGCCGCCCACAGCGTACCACTACAACACAGCAACAAACATACCCACATCAATCGTTTAATCTTCATACTGCTCTGCTCCATGACTGGCCGGGGCACAAAAAAACCCCAAACCGATAAATAATCGATTCGAGGCTATCCCTTAATTAGCCACGAAACGCCGCACCCTCTCGCCTAGAAAGAATAGCAAACTTAAGCTTCAGGCAGGTCTTCTGGCTTACGGATCATCCGTTTGAACGCGCCTTCCCGACAAATATCAGTGGCATTACTACGTTCGACGTCCCCGATTACAGCGGCGGGCCCACTCCCGATTCACACGGGATTCCCTATTATGCTCGAATAACAAGCACCTGAACTTTATGTAGACGAGAAAATAGAAACTAAACAGCTATATGTCAATGGAAAAAGAGCTACGCATCACACCAGAACCCTCAACAAATGGGGGATAAGCTGCTTCTTGCGCGACAACACGCCGCGCAACTCGTACAAATTTTCATCCAGCTGAGGATACCCCATCACAAAGGCCAGCTTACGATCACCCGAAACCAACAGTTCACTGGTTCCGGCAACAATGTCGGTCACCAGTAACGCAGTCATATCCAAGCCACGACATTCACGAATCTGCTGCAACTCTTTACTCAGATCCTCTTTGAGGGCATGGAACTCGTGTAAATTGACCACCTCGACCTGACCGATGCCAAACTGACAGCTGCCAGCAGTAAAAACCTTAAAATCGGTCGAAATCACTTTTTCCAACGAATCGTAAGCACTCAAGGAACAACTGGAGGCAAATATGCGCCGACCAAACTCGTGAGGATCCAAACCAGAGAGTTGCCCCAGCCAATCGGCAATATCACGATCAACAGACGTTGTCGTCGGTGACTTCAACACCACCGTATCTGATAATAAACCGGCAAGCATCAACCCTGCAGTTGCCGGATCGGGGGTAATTCCGCCATTGCGATACAGCGTCGCCACTAGCGTACAGGTACTGCCTATAGGCTGATTTATAAACCGAATTGGCTTATCGGTTTGCAAACTGCCCAGACGGTGGTGGTCCACCACTTCGATAATTTCCACCTTGTCAGCTCCGGCAACGGCCTGAGTCAACTCGTTATGATCAACCAGAATCAGTTTGACGGACGATGGATTAAGCAGGTGGCTCTTGGTGGCAACCGCCTCAACCTGCCCAGCATCGTTCAGCACCAATACACCCGGTACCACACTATGCATCAAACTGACCCGCAACTCGTCAAGACGATCCTGACCACGCAAAGTGATATAATTTGTTTCGGCCAGCGATGCAACCGGGGTGGACAACCGCGTCAGCCAGGTACTCGTAGCAGTATCAAAGGTAGTTGAGAGGATGGTCACGCCATTCTTGCGCCCGGCATCGAGGACGTCCGCCGGAATTTCCAAACCGGCCACAACGATCAGTACTCGCACCCCAAGATCCACTGCGGCTCGCAGAATCTCGACACGATCCCCGGCGATCAATACCATCTTGCGCACATCCTGCCCCACCATTTTAGCCATAAAAGTGGTCTCGGCCATGGCGGCAACATACAGATTCAACTCTTCCTGAACATCGGCATCAACTTCACACAAAACCGTCGCTTTTAAGCACTGGCATATGGAGCATGGCGATGCTGAAACACGGCGCAACTCCTTTTCCTGACTTGGGACAAGAAAGCGTTCCGATACTTTTTTGAGATAGAGCATCCCCTGTGGCTGCTGCTGCTGATCCACCACCGGCAGAATGCGTATATTATGCAAATGAAAAAGTTCCAACGCTCGTGACAATGGTGCTGTTGCGCTGATGGTTACCGGCTGCTGACCGCTGATCACGTCACGGATACGCGGCGACACATCCAGCAACAACTCAGGCTGGGGCACGGCTAACTCGTCCAGAACAAATTCGGTCTGTCGATTGATGTTACCCGCCCGTGCCGGTTGCACCCCAACCAACCCTTGCTGATCACGCAACCTCGCATAGGCAATGGCACTGCATACCGAATCGGTATCGGGATTCATGTGACCGATGACGTAAATTTTTTCCTGAAGCATGTTTACCCCCCCACTCAACACCATTCTCGTATTCACAATTACGCTTGATGGTATCGCCAAAGCAATCTAACAGTATCTTTATTGGTAACTTTATACCATAATCTATCATGTGATGGACTAAACAAAATGAACGGCAACAATAACTGACTGCACGCACCTTAATCACCTATCTGCCCCATCCCCAAACCGGGAGAAATAGGAACTTATGGAAAAGTTTTTTAATACAGCAGGCCCTATCAAACCTGAATTGCACTATCGTATCCCGTCGTTTGAACGCCTCGATTGGGATGAAGTGCAAAGGTTGATTGCCTCGCAAAAATATTTTTTGCTTCATGCCCCGCGTCAAACCGGCAAAACTTCGGCTCTACTTGAAATGATGGAGGCGTTGAATCAGGGGGATAATTATCATGCTGTTTACGCTAATATTGAAGGGGCGCAAGCAGCCAGGAACAATATCACGAATGGAATTGCTGTGGTTTGCCGATCTATAGCCGAGTCCGCTCAAATCTATCTTAATGAAGCCCGTTTAGAAAACTGGGTAGATGAAAAGATGGCACAAATTGAAGGTGAAGGACGGTTACGTGCGCTATTGAGGTACTGGGCGAAAATCAGCGACAAACCCATTGTGCTGTTTCTCGATGAGGTGGATGCGCTGGTCGGTGATACGTTGATCTCGCTGCTGCGCCAGATCCGTTCCGGCTATGCTCAAAGGCCGGAGATGTTTCCCCAGTCGATTGTGCTGTGCGGGGTGCGCGACATAAAGGATTACCGGATTCATCAGGGCAACGGCGAGATCATCACCGGTGGCAGTGCTTTCAATATCAAGTCGAAATCATTGCGTATTGGCAATTTCACTCGGGATGAGGTTCATGCTCTGTGGCAACAACATACCGATGCCAGCGGTCAAACCTTTGCAGAGCAGATTTTTCCCGAGCTATGGGAAGACACCGCCGGGCAACCGTGGTTGGTTAACGCACTGGGCTACGAGCTAACCTGGGAGGAGCGCTCCCTTAGAGATCGCAATGTTCCGATAACCTTGGAACACTATTACGCCGCTCGGGAACAGCTGATTCGCTCGCGTGCTACCCATCTCGATCAGTTGGCCGACAAACTTAAGGAAGAGCGGGTGCATCGGGTGATCTCGTCGATTTTAGCCGCAGGTGAGACCACGTTCCTCAATATTCCGCCGGATGATCAATCCTATGTTGAAGATCTGGGGCTAATTGTCTCGCGGCCACAGCTACGCATCGCCAACCGCATCTACCGTGAAATCATCCCCCGTGAACTGACATGGGTAGTGCAGAGCCGTATCACCCAGCAGAGCCACTGGTTTATTACCGATGACCAGCGACTCGACATGCCCAAGCTGTTAACTGCCTTTCAGCAGTTTTTTCGCGAACACTCCAAAAGCTGGATCGAGCAGTTTCAATACAAAGAAGCTGGGCCGCAACTGTTGATGCAGGCATTTCTCCAGCGTATCATTAACGGCGGTGGTCGGATCAACCGCGAATACGCCTTGGGTCGCAAACGCACCGATCTTGCTATCGAATGGCCTCTGGATGAAGAGCAAGGGTTCTTCGGCCCGGTGCAGCGGATTATCATTGAGCTTAAAATTCGCTACGGAGCCTTGGACGGCGTAATTGCCAAGGGGATTGAACAAACTTCCGGTTATGCCGATAGCTTTGGCGCACAGGAAGCCTATTTAATTATTTTCAATCGTGACGCTGAAACACCATGGGAAGAAAAGATCTGGCAGCGAAACGAAAACTGTGGAACACGAAAGATCGGGGTTTGGGGAATGTAGCTTTCATGCTAAAAGCGATAGACCCCGTCAACACTTTTACAAATCTCGAACAAATTGGACAATTATGGAAAAGTTTTTTAATACAGCAGGCCCTATCAAACCTGAATTGCACTATCGTATCCCGTCGTTTGAACGCCTCGATTGGGATGAAGTGCAAAGGTTGATTGCCTCGCAAAAATATTTTTTGCTTCATGCCCCGCGTCAAACCGGCAAAACTTCGGCTCTACTTGAAATGATGGAGGCGTTGAATCAGGGGGATAATTATCATGCTGTTTACGCTAATATTGAAGGGGCGCAAGCAGCCAGGAACAATATCACGAATGGAATTGCTGTGGTTTGCCGATCTATAGCCGAGTCCGCTCAAATCTATCTTAATGAAGCCCGTTTAGAAAACTGGGTAGATGAAAAGATGGCACAAATTGAAGGTGAAGGACGGTTACGTGCGCTATTGAGGTACTGGGCGAAAATCAGCGACAAACCCATTGTGCTGTTTCTCGATGAGGTGGATGCGCTGGTCGGTGATACGTTGATCTCGCTGCTGCGCCAGATCCGTTCCGGCTATGCTCAAAGGCCGGAGATGTTTCCCCAGTCGATTGTGCTGTGCGGGGTGCGCGACATAAAGGATTACCGGATTCATCAGGGCAACGGCGAGATCATCACCGGTGGCAGTGCTTTCAATATCAAGTCGAAATCATTGCGTATTGGCAATTTCACTCGGGATGAGGTTCATGCTCTGTGGCAACAACATACCGATGCCAGCGGTCAAACCTTTGCAGAGCAGATTTTTCCCGAGCTATGGGAAGACACCGCCGGGCAACCGTGGTTGGTTAACGCACTGGGCTACGAGCTAACCTGGGAGGAGCGCTCCCTTAGAGATCGCAATGTTCCGATAACCTTGGAACACTATTACGCCGCTCGGGAACAGCTGATTCGCTCGCGTGCTACCCATCTCGATCAGTTGGCCGACAAACTTAAGGAAGAGCGGGTGCATCGGGTGATCTCGTCGATTTTAGCCGCAGGTGAGACCACGTTCCTCAATATTCCGCCGGATGATCAATCCTATGTTGAAGATCTGGGGCTAATTGTCTCGCGGCCACAGCTACGCATCGCCAACCGCATCTACCGTGAAATCATCCCCCGTGAACTGACATGGGTAGTGCAGAGCCGTATCACCCAGCAGAGCCACTGGTTTATTACCGATGACCAGCGACTCGACATGCCCAAGCTGTTAACTGCCTTTCAGCAGTTTTTTCGCGAACACTCCAAAAGCTGGATCGAGCAGTTTCAATACAAAGAAGCTGGGCCGCAACTGTTGATGCAGGCATTTCTCCAGCGTATCATTAACGGCGGTGGTCGGATCAACCGCGAATACGCCTTGGGTCGCAAACGCACCGATCTTGCTATCGAATGGCCTCTGGATGAAGAGCAAGGGTTCTTCGGCCCGGTGCAGCGGATTATCATTGAGCTTAAAATTCGCTACGGAGCCTTGGACGGCGTAATTGCCAAGGGGATTGAACAAACTTCCGGTTATGCCGATAGCTTTGGCGCACAGGAAGCCTATTTAATTATTTTCAATCGTGACGCTGAAACACCATGGGAAGAAAAGATCTGGCAGCGAAACGAAAACTGTGGAACACGAAAGATCGGGGTTTGGGGAATGTAGCTTTCATGCTAAAAGCGATATGCGACCAGACTACATCTCAAACAGCACCTACTGCGCCTGCTGCGCCTGCTGTTGTTTCACCAACTCAGAATATTGCTTGATAATTTCTTTAAGCCAATTGATCTCGTCAGGAACAAATTGTTTCTGATAATCGGTTCCCACATTCAACGCCAAATGTAGTTGCGGCGGAGTCATCTGCACGATGGCATCACCAGACACCACTACATAGCTGGTTTCCTCCTTAGCCCAGGCAGTAAGGCGTTCTTCGCTTTCAAACAACATCAGATATTCTTTACCTTCCGCCTCAAGGATCAAGGGAACGATATCATTGTTGTCTTTGAGATCCTGCTGCCCTACAGTTCCTCCTTCGCTATGAACCGGGATAAAAAAGTTTGACTTTAATACCAAATCATAATAGGGCGCTTGAGCTTCTTCATCCTGCATGTACAGGTCAAAGGCTTTGTCCAAATCGGTCATGAGAGTTTCCTTTGCTAAAAATTACGTAAATACTCAGCACTTCTAAAGTTGGTTTCGCTGAATAGTTACAAGCCATCACTTTCTACTGCGCAAAAACACCACCAACGCTCCTTCACCACCGTACTGGCGGGGAGCACGCGCCCATTCGGCCACCCAGGCCGAGGCTTTGGTACGCAAATAGTCTTCAATATCGCTACGCAACACCGATTCGCCACCGGGAGAACGGTTACCGCGACCGGTAACGATCAACAGCGTATGCAACCCTTCTGCGTAGCGATGTTGCAAAAAATAACGCACTTTTTTTTGCGCTTCATCACGGTAACAACCGTGCAAATCCAGTGTTTCTTGCGGACGAATCTTGCCCGAACGCAGTCGCTTCATCCGCCGTGGTTCTGCTACAGCCCCAGGGTCATCATCGTCATAGTTGTCCTTGAAAACACTATCTAATTGTCCAAGACTAGCAAGAAACAACGCTTCGTCCGAGTTTTCCGGTTCAGTAGGTGGGCTGTGACCCATCGCTATATCGTCCTCGGTAAAATCGATTTTTCGGGAAGCGACAACATCCTTTTCTGCCAATGATACAACCCCCAACTGAGCCATCGCCTGATCAAAATCAACCTCCGCATCCTCGCATATCATGGATTCTGACGGTTGCTTGACAACTGTTTTTTTTACCGGCAACGGTGCATCAGGTTTAGAAACAGAAAACCCCTTCACTGCTTTGAAGGGGTCATGCTTAAACGATAAATCACTATGATTATGCTTTTTTTTTGCCATTAATGAGTCTCACCTGAATCAAATTCTAGGCATTTTTCGTCGCCCTTGCGCTGCCTTCATCTGTTTTTTGACCAGCACGCCGGTTTTTTCTAAATGAAATTGGTACCACAGATCACCATAATCCTCCATTTTCATTCGCTTCCCCTGCTGTAGTGCCACTATCGAAGCTTCCAGACGTTCGTCGCCACCGGTTTTTTTTAGCCCTTTTCTCAGGGTCGCTATAGCACTAGTGCGCTCTCCGATTTTATCTTGGCAATAAGCATATAAATTCCAGATAAAAGGCTCTTTACGTGAAGATGCAGCCGCCTTTTCAAAAGCCGTTGCCATCTTGTTCGGTTTGCTGCGTTTCATGTAGCTCACGGCCAACATACACATCGATACCCAGTGACGGACAAAGCCCTTTTCCAAATAAGGCAACGCCCGGGCAAAATCCTTATTGAGATACAGCAGGGTGCCAATCTGAGCGTTGAGCTGTCCCTTGACATAAAACTGCCATTTAGCATATTTAAAACCACTTTTCAGGGTTTCCAAGGCCAGCTCCATGCGATTGGCTTGCATATCGTGCTGAGCACTTTGCACCAACGCCATCACCTTGTTCATTGTCCAGCGTGACAAAAAAAAGTACACCAAGCCGAACAACACCACCGAAACAATACCGCAATAAATAAGCTGAATTTTGTACACTAAATTCAGCGGCACAGCCGCAAGGGTTCCAAATACAAACGCAACCATAAAGTTAAGCATCTATTATCATACCTTTCAATTTCTTCTCATTTCGTAACTATTCAGCTTGATGGGCACGCAATCCCCATATCAAGGGACGCAACGAGTCTAGCAATCGGTCAAACAAAAGTCAAAGTTCTTCCAGCGACCATTTATGATGTACGTTTTCCATTACGCACCAACAACGTCAACTTATCTCCCGGATGGATAATATGGTTTTCAGTCAAGCCGTTCCAGCGGCGTATTTCACCGGTCTGCACAGCAAAACGCTGTCCGATATCCCACAGAGTATCACCGGAACGTACACGATAAACCATCTTCTGCTGAATACCACGCGATGTCGTTTTCCCACCGGGAGACGAGACCAACAGGGTTTCGCCGGGCTGAATTATATTTGACCAGCCAAGGCGATTCCATACCCGCAGTTGCTTTTGAGTAACATCGCATTTTCGCGCAATGCTCCACAGGCTATCGCCGGAGCGAATGGTGTAATGACGACGGCGAGAACGCTGATAATCATCGGCAAGCTCTGTTAACGGCAAAGAGCTAAAATCACGATGCAGAGGCAAGATCAAATTTTGACCTATCTGCAACGCCCGGGGATTTTTAATCTCATTCAACACCACAATATCATCAATGCGAATGCCATAACGCTTAGCCAAATGCTGTAATGTATCACCGGACTTAATCTGATGACGCTTATAGCGGGCACGTTCGCTGCCGGGAATCGCCGCATACTTCTCGGCAAAACCATTACTAAGCCCAACGGGAACCCGCATAGAATAATTTATCTTCCGTGGAGGAGTACACCAGCGCTTGAGTTCAGGATTAAGGGCTTTGAGCTGTGCGTAGGATGCCCCGGTCAACTCAGCCACCAGTTCCAGATCCGTTGCCTCGGACAACACCACCCGATCAAACTCGAGTGGTTGTTCATACGACAGGTCACAAAAACCATACTTGGCAGGCTGCTTACTGATCAACAACGCCGCCAGCAATTTTGGTATATAGTTTTTGGTTTCAGCCTTTAAATAATCACCCCGACTCAGTTCCCAAAAATCGGTGGTGTGATAGCGTTTAATCGCTCGCGAAATCTTGCCGGGACCAGCATTGTAGGCTGCTACAGCCAAATACCAATTACCATCAAAACGCCTATGCAGATCCTTCAAATAATGCGCAGCCGCCAGCGTAGCTTTTTCAACATCTCGGCGTTCGTCATACCACCAACCATTATCCAAGCCATACATTTTTCCGGTAGATTCGATAAACTGCCAATGACCCACGGCATTAGCCCAACTATGAGCATTGCTGTTAAACCCCGACTCAACCATTGCCAATATTGTTAAGTCCTGCGGCAAACCTTCACGGGCAAAAACTTCGCGCATCATCGGCAAATAACGCCCGGAACGTTGCAACCAACAGGTAAATGAGCGCCGTCCACCACCGGTAAAATGCTCAAGCAAGGAGCGCACCTGATCATTTTCCATTACGGGAAAATCGAACAACGGCTCAGATTGCAGTGGCTGGGCAACATCTTCAGATAGAGTTGGCGTACGCAAATCGGCATCCGCAGCGATTGCATCATCTTCCGTTAGCGGCTGTGGCGGCAAAGCCACACACTCCGCAGCATTGGACTCTACGCATTGCGCAACAACAGCCACTACACGCTCAGCATCATTTTCAGACTGACCATCCTGAGGTAGTACTGCACAACCGGTCAACAGGATAAACAACAACAGGCAAAACCAGCGATTCATCCGCTTACAACCTCCCAACAATCAAACAAACTTAAATAATATCGTCCCCAAAATATCGAGCAAGGTTATAGAAAAACCTTTTACCTGTCAACATTTCCAGCCAATAATGTCCATTGTTGATCCATCCTCAATCTCAGCGTATTCACTCTGAGCATCCGGCCAAAAGCGTTGTTGTAGCTGATTCAATAGCTGGTCAAAACTACGCCGATCCTGTGCACAAACAGCAACAGCCTTAAAACGGCGGCACCATGCAGCACACTCATCGGCACTGACTAAATCAATTTTATTAAACACCAGCAACTGGGGGATATGACCAAGATCGAGATCGGATAAAATTTGTTCAACAGCATGAATCTGCTCTTCAAAGCGCGGATTAGACAAATCTACAACATGCAACAACAACTCAGCGTCGGACAACTCTTCGAGGGTTGATTTAAACGCCCCCATCAAGCTCGGAGGCAGTTGCCGGATAAAACCGACGGTATCGGTAATGATCACCTCCCGCTCCAAAGGAAAACGCAAGCGCCGTGTAGAGGTATCCAAGGTAGCAAACAACAGATCTTCGGTGAATACCTCACTACGCGTTAATGAATTCAGCAGCGTCGATTTGCCCGCATTTGTGTAACCAACAATAGAAATAATCGGCACCTCGGCACGCACCCGCTTTCTGCGTCGTTGCACCCGCCCACGCGACATCCCTTTGAGGCGCTTTTCCAAACGACCGATCCGCTCACGAATACGTCGCCTATCTATCTCCAGTTTGGTTTCCCCGGGACCACGACCACCGATGCCGCCCATCAAGCGCGATAACGAGGTTCCTTTACCAGACAACCGGGGTAAAATATACTTAAGCTGAGCCAGTTCGACCTGCACCTTACCGTCTAGGGTATGAGCACGACGGGCAAAGATATCCAGAATCACTTGAGAACGATCTACCACCTTCAAATCGGTAAGGGCGGTGATAGAACGAACCTGTGTCGGGCTGAGATCCTGATCAAAAACCAACATCGTCGCCCGCTGCTGCAAGGCACGAATCACCACATCTTTAATCTTGCCCGCACCCATGAGATACTTTGGATTGAGCCGTTGTGGTCGTTGAACCACCTGATCAAGCACCACCACGTCGGCGGTACGTGCCAACTCGTTCAACTCACACAACGAATCCTCAATTTCACGTCGCCGCGCCTGACTTACCGACACCAAAATAGCCCGTTCACGCGAATCAGACAGGCCGATATGCTCCGTTGCGAAACTTCGTTCCAGCTCATTTTCCAAAGAATGTACAAATGATTTCAGATCAAGGTGTAATTCACCAATTGATGGCGAGAACAGTTGCTCAACCTGTTGATTTTGAGGATTTTCCGGCAACAGATGGGCATAATAGACCGAGGCCGGCATCCCCATGGCGTTGACACCGACAGCAACCATCATATCGAGACGCAGTAATGCCAAATCGGTCAAGTCATCTTGAGACAGAGCTTCGTTTTTCAAATGGGTATGGACACAACGCAACCCGCGCAAACCACTACGCCCGAGAGCGTAATCGCTCAAATCGGGCAACATAATCTGCCGATCATCGCCCACCATTACATACCTGATCACCCCGCTACGGTCGATCAGTACCCCAATTTGGCGGCGAATTTCGTGAGCCAAGCCACAGATAAAACGGGTCAATTCTGCCGACACTACCTCATCGGGGGCAATCCGACGGCGATGAATCCGCTCCAGCGCATTAATTTGCGCCGCTTTCAATCCCGATGTCTGACCAAGTACATCCACACAATCTCCCATATTCTTCTATGCAAAAAGGACCCACACGGGCCCTTTTTGTTTAAACTTCAATCATCTTATGTCAACATATCTACCCTATCAGGCAGTTACGACAATATTAAATCCAGCATCAACCAAATGAATTTCACCCGTCACGCCACTACCCAAATCGGACAACAGATAGACAGCAGAATTGCCAACTTCATTCTGGGTCACTGTCCGTCGCAATGGCGCATAATCATCCATCAACTTAATTTTAGCGCGAAAGTTGGCAATACCCGATGCTGCCAAGGTACGAATCGGTCCGGCGGATATGCCGTTTACGCGAATCCCCTGCTCACCCAACTCAGCAGCTAGATAACGCACCGAAGACTCAAGGGCGGCTTTGGCAACTCCCATCACATTATAATTAGGCACCGCGCGAGTCGCACCAAGATAACTCAAAGTGACAATACTTCCCCCTTCATTCATCAACGGTACAGCGCAACGGGTAACGGCCACCAGTGAATAGGCACTAATATCCATCGCCATGGCAAAACTTTCACGACCAGTCTGACTAAACGGGCGCTTGAGATCTTCCCGATCAGCATAGGCAACAGCATGAACAACAAAATCCAACTTACCCCATTGTGCTTCGACCTCATTAAAAACCGCCTCAATCTCGCTATCCTCGCCAACATTACACGGGAGAATCAATTCAGCATCCAGACTTTCGGCCAAAGGACGTACCCGCTTTTCCAGTGCCTCATTTAGATAGGTAAACGCCAGTGTCGCGCCCTGCTCTCTAAGTTGCTGTGCGATCCCCCAAGCGATGCTCTTTTCGTTGGCGACACCAAAAATAATGCCCTGTTTTCCTGTCATCAATCCCATTATGTTTAAATCTCCTATAATTTTACAGATTATGTCTGTGTTTAACATGACTGAACTTTCTAGCAGATTGACAAATATAAATCAAGCTCCTAAAATCCGAGGTAGGTTTCAACAAACTCATCCTGTCGCCGCAAAATAGCATTTTACAGTCAGAAATTCGGTCAGATTATCCAACAACTCCTTATCCCCATTCGTTAGAACAAAAAAACATCACAAATTTCAATTTACCACATACGAACTTGGCACACCGTAACTCAGCACCAGACACTTTTTCTTTGGGCTCATCCGCACAATTTATCATAAATTCTGCGGATGAACCATAAAAGGGGATGTTCCGTAGTAAAATTAGCAAAAAAATCACGGTCTGTCGTTCCATACAGAAACGGTAATTGCAACGACAGATAAGGACCTTTACTCAAGTTTCCAGGCTCATCAGCAAAGCGGGTAAACATCCCTTGAAAATAGGGAGTAGATGTCTCAAAACCAGTTTTGAGGAAATGTTTGAGGCCGGTGTTTATTTCATGCGCTAGAATGGAAGGGAGCATTATCGTTTTGTCTCTTCAATCAATCTGCGTTCTTTATCAAGTTCCAGCATCAATTCCTCTTCGCTGGGCAAAAACTGCAGATATTTCGAAGCAAAGATCTGACGACCTTCACTCAAAACGGAATACTTTGCTACCGTTTCGCTCTTGTCGGAACAAAGAATCAAACCAATGGTCGGATTGTCACCTGGCACCTTGAATCGATCCTCAAACAGCCTGACGTAACCATCCATCTGTCCGATATCACGGTGGGTCAATTTGCCGATTTTGAGATCAATCAGTAAAAAACATTTGAGCATAAAATTGTAAAACACCAGATCTACATAGAAGTCATCATCATCTATACGAATATGTTTTTGGCGAGCGACAAAGGAAAACCCCTTGCCTCATTCCAAAAGAAAAGATTGTAAGTTGTCAATAATAGCCTGTTCCAAAGTATTTTCATGAAGAGAGGCAGCATCTGGCAAACCTAAAAATTCAAGAACATAGGGGGATTTAAGCATCTGCGTAGCTTCTACTGGATCACCCAACAAACGCTCGCGCTGATCTGCGATCAACCCATCACTACCCCGATTAGCAACAATGCGCTGGTAATAAGAGGATTGAATCTGTCGTTCTAGTTGAGCTTTGCTCCAACCACATTCAATCGCTTCCTGCTCATAAAAAGTACGAGCGTATTCGTCCGATACCCGCATAAGTGCGCGATAGTGCGACCATGATAATTGGGGAGAAAAGCTGGTGGTCAATTCACTACCCGGCGGGTACTGAATTAACTGCAGTGAATCAAGCTCACCAAAATCAGTACCCGAAAGGTAGCGATTCTCAATGCGGTTTGGATAGGTCAGATAAAACTTACGAAAATTCCGCAAATTGGGCACAGAAAAGCCAGAACCAAATCGACTCTTTAGATAAGTAGAAAGCTCCTCCAGCAACTGTGTACCATATTCTGCTCGCCCCTCGCCACCTTGCAATTCCAGCACAATTTCCCGACCAATCATCCAATATGCAAAAACCATATTGGTGTTGACTGAACGTACAACATTATTCCGCGCCTGATCGAGAATTGAAGCTACCCGAGTAAAAAGATCACCTTTCATATTCATAGTTATTATTGAAGTTGGTGAAGTCACTTCAATCCTCCGTAATCATGTAGTTGATTTGAAAGCATAATCTTAGCTGTAATTATGCGTAACACATCTTCTGTGGTATCAATAAGCACAATCACACGATCAAATGGTGACATTTGATTCTCCTCGCGGTGCAAACACCGCCCACGCCACACGGTAATCCTGTTCCCGATTGCATTATTTATCAAACGACGCAACATAGATATAGATGTATTATGCAAGCAATCCCCATAGCAAGGGACGCTGACTGTTGGTAAGCATGACCCTTGCCATGGGGCTTACGTTTCCAACTTGAACGGTGCCGAGTAGTTACAATCAAGTTTGTCAATAAAGTAGATCTATAAAGTTTTTGGTAAAAACAGAGAACCTGTTTTTTATTTTTAAATATGGCCACATTGTTGGAAACGCAACTGGACTAAAATTGATTTCAAATACACCTTCGATAATATTATTTCCTTTGGTGCATTTATAGCTAATTGTTTTAATGGGAAATTCAACTACGCCAGCATAGGTCATGATAACTTGGTCAGCATAGTCAGTATTAACGATGGTTCTGTAGCTTTTTATAGACTTAAGACCATTATTGATAAGTAATAATGTAATGGCGTGGTGTTTAGCGGCAGACTCTAGCGGCAACTTATTATCGGTGGGAGTGCTGCCTATAACAATATGGTGCTGAAAGTTATTAGCCAGAATGATATTTTCTGAAGGTCTCAGATTCAAGCTTGTATCGACGAGAAGACCATTTTCGAAGACTTCAGTATATGTGGCGTAATACTGCCATGTATTGAAATTGGCGCAACTATAGGTTGATTGAGATAAAAGGATAAAAACGATTACAATGGCAACAATAATAAATTTCATTTGTTCCAAAAACTACCCCCCCCCGCAAAAAAAAAGGAGTGGCAATTTGGGATAAAGGTATCAAACAAATAGCAGGTTCGCAGCTCCAAACATTCGCGCTCTGGAGAGCGACTCCTACATTATCAATTATATAAGAGTCTGCTTCCAAGCTGCGAAGGGTTACGCTTTAATCAAAGAGAGAAAGAAGGGGTAATCCTGTTTTTGTTTACACTATCGACTAGGAATCGTTTATTCGTTGGCAAAAGAACCTTTATAGTCGCCGTAGAAACGCCTTCAGCGTAAACAACGTCAACAACCTTGGCTCCTCGTATATATGTGTTGCTTTCTACCCTAATTTTATCAATGGATATTTCACTCATTCCCTGACGCGTATAGCCATCCACAATAAAGCCGGTCACACGCTCAGACAAATTCCGATAAGCGTCCACCACCGCCGCTCTGTCTGCTAGCAGTTTTTTCTTCTGGTCAGAACCGACCTCTGGCGCAAGACCTTGTCCCGTTGCCACAAAGGAAACAAAAAGCGCATCTTCATCGTTGGTTTTTTCGATGCCGGGGATGACATTCCCAGCTTGATTATGCGCATCATAAACATCCATACTGGAGATACAACCGCTAAGAGCGAAGAGTATAATTCCAGCCAACAACAGATTGACAATAGCAGTTTTCGGTTTAATGAATATCGGCATGGTAAATTTCTCCATTTCGGTTAGCTGTGTCCAACAACAGGCTTAATTTTCACAAATCATCTTCTTCTTGATTGGAAACTGCAACGCAAACATATATTCGGCAAATTTACTTGGCAGCAGGCATATACGGCTGCAACGCTTCCAGCAAAGCACTGGCGCTACGCCCCCCCGACAACAATTTCCCATCGGGTAACACCAACGTCGGGGTTGAGCGAATATTCCACCGTTTGGCAAACGCCATGGTTTCATCCACTGCGGGACAGTCGCCATCTAATTCCGCTACTGGCTTGTCAGTCATGGCAGCATTCAACACCTCAACTGATCCTGAACAGACAATATCGTCTACCTTCTTTTTATCGGTCATAAATGCCATCAATTTAACATAAAAAGCAATTTCCGGGTTTTGTTCAACCACCTTAAATAATTCTTTATGCAGCCGGCGACAGTGGGAACATTTCACATCGGTAAACACAAATACCTTAACGGCAGCAGCTTCGTTGCCAATTAAAAATGCTCCATCGCGTTTTAATTGCTTAATATCTACGCTACGGGTCATATCAACACCATCGCGCAAACGTAAAACTTTGCCGGCGATCATATAGCGTTTAGAATAATCGACATAAACCGTGAACATCCGCCCCTGCGCCTGCCCTTTCACTTCCCACAAACCACCTACTTCGGAAAACTTGACACTAACGATCTTATCGGCACCGGGTGGCAATATATTCCGCGCTTCTTTAGCTGTTAAGCTATGGCAATCGCTGCACTTGCCCGAACCACAACCTTCACCACTAAAGGACCATGCCGATATTGGCAACAAACAAAAACATAATATGATTAACCCATAACGCAACATATAAAACTCCTTGATAAATAGGTAAAGATCCGTATCTTAACAGAGGCACTGGAAAATGAAACCGTTATAGTGTATTTTATGGCAACAGCTTATGTAGGAGACGCTCTCCAAAGCGCGATATTAATCTGACAATTTCACACCAACCAAAAGGATATCTGCTATATGACCGCGACTCGGCAACTGCCCGACACCTTCACCTTGATCAGCACCACCGCTTTACCAGAGATCAATGCAACGCTGCTACAACTACGTCACAAGGTGACGGGAGCACGACTGGTTCACATCGCCGCCGATGATAGCAACAATCTGTTTGCCGTGGCCTTTAAAACGCCGCCGTCCGACTCCACTGGCGTGGCTCATATTCTGGAGCATACCGCCCTGTGCGGCTCAATCCATTATCCGGTACGCGATCCATTCTTCACCATGCTCAAACGCAGCCTGAACACCTTTATGAACGCCTTTACCGCCAGCGACTGGACTTGCTACCCATTTTCCAGTCAAAACCACAAAGATTTTTACAACCTGTTGGGGATCTATCTTGACGCAGCCTTTTTTCCCTTGCTGCGCGAACGTGATTTCACCCAAGAAGGTCATCGCCTAGAGTTCGCTCAGGCCGATGATGCCACCACGCCACTGACATTTAAGGGGGTAGTGTTCAACGAAATGAAGGGGGCGATGGCGGATCCATCATCACTGCTATCGCGGAGCACTACACGCCATCTCTATCCTACTACCTGCTACCACCACAATTCGGGCGGCGAGCCGGAAAACATTCCCGACCTAAGTTGGCAGCAACTGCGCGATTTTCACGCGGAATTTTATCACCCCAGCAACGCCTGTTTTTTTAGCTATGGCAACTTCCCCCTTGCAGAGCATTTAGCAGTAATTGAGAAGCAAGTACTCAGCAAATTTACAATGCGACAGGTCAACAGCATCGTCCCCCCTGAACAACGCTTGACGGCACCGGTTAAAGTATGCGAATCGTTCCCCATCGATAGCGGTGAAGAATTAACCGGCAAAAGCATGGTACATCTGAGTTGGTTAACCAGCGACATCTCCGATAGTTTTCAAAATCTGGCCATGACACTGCTTTCGCAACTGCTCCTCGGCAACCCCGCTGCACCGCTCTACAAAGCGCTGCTCGATTCGGGGCTGGGCACCAACCTCACCCCCGGCTGCGGCTTTCACGACGACTATCGCACCACTTGCTTTGCCGTCGGTCTACAGGGCAGCGATGCCGATAAAACCGACGCCATTGAGCAACTAATTCTCGACACTTTACACAACATTGCCGATGAAGGTTTTTCCACCGAGCGCATCGAAGCAACAATTCATCGCCTTGAGCTAGCCAATCGCGAAGTGGGCGGCGACAGCTACCCCTATGCCATATCGCTGATGTTCCGTATTCTTGGCCCATGGCTGCACTGCGATGATCCTATCTCAGCGTTGCAATTGGATGATAACCTCAAAAAATTACGCCAAAAGCTGGCTGAGGGATCATTCTTTGAAGAATTGATCCGCACCTGGTTATTAAATAACAATCACCGTATCACCCTGTGCCTGCGCCCCGACCCTGAGATGGGAGCAAAAATGGAGCAACAGGAACAACAACGCCTGTCAACCATCAGCAAAACATTAACAGATAACGACAAACAACAACTGGTTGATCAGGCTCAGCAATTACAACAAGATCAGGAGGACAACGAAGATCTGTCCTGTTTGCCTACGTTACAATTGAGCGATATAGACACCTCAGAACCAGAGGTGGTCAGTCGATCCGTTGAGCTGGCCGGTCAAACGGTGATGCTCTATCCACAACCAACCAACGGCCTCGGCTATATCAACCTGTACTTTAGCTGCGATCATATTGATGAGTCTTTGCGCCCCTATCTGCCACTATTTAGCACTGTGTTAACCCAGATTGGAACCGGAGATGCCAGCTATCTTGAAATGGCACAACGGATTGAAGCCGGAACCGGTGGTATCCATGCCAGTGTTGAAATTCTCGACGATATTGACAATCTCGACTCGTTTCAACCGCTGCTACGGCTACACGGCAAAGCGTTAACGCGCAACATGGACAAATTAAGTGAAATATTGGCAGACTTATGTTCCTCAGCCAACTTTAGCGATCAAGAACGCCTCGCCACGGTTATCGGCCAGATAAAAAGCTCATGGGAAAATGCCATCCCCGGATCGGGACACAGCTACGCCGCCTGCGCCGCCGCCGGGGAACTCACCCCCGCCGGGAAACAGCGCGAACAGTGGTCCGGATTTACCCAGCTTAAACTGATTAAACAAGTGGCTAAACTAGGCGCTGATCAGCTCGGCGAAATCGTCCTGATCATGCAAAAAATTGCTAAGACCATTATTGACCGCAGGCACGTAAAAGCGGCAATCACTGCGGAGGAGGCACAACTGCCTGCAGCTCAGGTTGCGATGAAAACGCTACTGGAACAGATACCTCAGCGTTCAGCCGTTACCACGCCGCAACCGCTCACAGCGGTAAATCCATCCGCTGTTCAGCTCGGCTGGATCACCTCTATTCCCGTCTCTTACGTCACTCAGGTATTCCGCACCGTTCCATTTAATCACCCCGACTCGGCGGCACTAAAAATACTCGCAGCCCTGTTAAGAGCCAACTTCCTCCATCGCGAAATTCGCGAAAAAGGCGGTGCTTATGGCGGAAGGGCCAACAGTAGCAGTGAATCGGGGGTATTTTCCCTCCTCTCCTACCGCGACCCGCAACTACTGCGCACATTAGACGTTTACCAACAGGCGCTAGCTTGGATACAAAAAGGAGACTTTGATAATGAGAAAATCAAGGAGGCAGTTTTAGCGGTATTCGGCGTCCATGATCGCCCCCTTTCCCCCAGTGGACGGGGCAGCAACGAATTTGCCAATCAACAGCAAGGGATGACCCACAGCCTCCGTCAGCAATTTCGTAACCGGCTACTTGCAGTCACCAAAGAGCAACTATTATACGTTGCCAAGCACTATTTAAGTGACCAACTGGATCAAAGCCCAATCTCGATTTTATCCAACGACGAAGCACTGCACACAGCCAGCAAAACGCTGACACAACTACAAATTAAACGCTTGTAATTCCACAATGACTAAGCGCTTCAAAAACATAAAAAGCCCTCGATGCCATTATCGGCACGGGGGCTTTTTTAAATTATCACAGTGGGTAATGAAAACTATTTTGCGATTTGCAACTCGACCAAAAAATCACCATCATCAGACTCAAACGGAATCACCACCCACTCGGCATCGGCAACACATTCAATCTGATAGTCTGCACCGTAAACGTAGGATGGCACCGACAGGATGATATCTTTACCCGATGCATCGAGAACCATCTTTATACTACCAGCCAACATATTAGCTAACTCACCAAAGGCATCGGTAACATCCTCACTAAACGAATCAACAGCCAAACCAAGAAAACGCTCAGTAATAGCTACCGCCACATCTTCAGGAGCATGAATTGCGACCATCCCTTTACACGTCCCGGCCAAGCCAACCATTCCAGATACCGAATCAGTGAAATTATTCACCAAGACATGCAGTGGCGACTGTTCTGAAACCTCTAACATAATCATGGTTTCAAAAACTTCCTGAGTTGCTTCAATGACCATCTGCTCTAAATCCAAGGTATTTTCTCCTCCACATCACATAATCATATCATAATAAAATAACCATCCCGTTCGGGAATGGGTTAATAAAGAAAATAGCACAATGTCTTACTTACCACCAGTGGCTAAATGCTAATTATTAACATTTTCACTCATGGTCAAGGGTAACAGCCATAGCAATTTCGTCACAATTAGGAAATTTAGGACACTGCATGCAGTCGCCCCATATTTTTTGCGGCAGCTCACTTTTCTCGATGACACTGAAACCAAGGCGAGAAAAGAATGCCTCCTGATAGGTCAAGGCAAACACTTGGCGTATTCCCAATTCGCGAGCTTCATCGATACAACACTGCACCAATCGGCGCCCACAACCCTTGCCCGAAAGTGAACTGGACACCACCAATGATCGCACCTCGGCAAGATCGAGCCACCACACCTGCAAACTCACCGTCCCCACTACATTGCCATCCTGTTCGATAACATAAAAGGAACGGATAGCCTGATAGATCTCCGCCAGAGAGCGTGACAACATCAACCCCTGACTGGCGTGTTCCAGCAACAATTCATGAATAACACTTGCATCGGCAATACGAGCTTTTCTAATCATATTAATTCCTAATCAAACAGTACAGGGTTTTGGCAGCGCCGCAACAAATCACGTGCATGCGCTACCGTCTGGATACTCAACTGAGCCCCACCGAGCATTCGGGCAAGTTCCTGAACCCGCTCCTCACTATCTAAACGCTCCAAAGTAGTCGTAGTTTCACCGGCAACAATATTTTTCTCCACCCGATACTGAACGTCGGCGTAAGCGGCGACTTGCGGCAAATGGGTAATACACAACACCTGACGACCGGCAGCAACTCCGCACAAGCGCTCACCAACGGCGGAGGCAGCAACCCCACCGATACCGGCATCCACCTCGTCGAAAATCATCGTCGCCAAACCATCTGCCGCCGGAGCTGCTTTTCGCAAAGCCAGCATAATCCGCGACAACTCACCACCGGAAGCGGTTGAGGCTAATGGTTTCACCTGCTGACCGGGATTAGCGGAAAAATAGAATTCAATCTGTTCAAGACCCAAAGAGCCCGGTTTTTCCAAGTGCTGTTGTTGCACCTCAAAACAAGCATTGGGCATGGCCAAACCTGCAAGTTCTTTCTCCATCGCCTGTTGTAACCGCTGCGCTGCAGCCTCACGCTTTGTTGACAGCTCGGAACCAACTACCAACAACTGCTGCTGGTATTGCTCAATCTGTTGTTCCAACTGTACCATGGTTGTTGCGCTGTTACGCAAGCTTTCCAATTCTTGTTCAAGCTGTTGCTGGCGCTCCAGAATACCACTGAGTTCAGGATGATACTTGCGCTGCAATTCGCTAATGACAATCAGCCTCTGTTCCACCTCACTCTGGCGCTGTTCGTCAAACACTACCCCGTCGACAACCTGACGCAATTGCCCGGCAGCATCCTCCAGAGAGAACAATGCATCTTGAATTGCGGCTATCGGCTCGTGTAGCTGCGGATCAACCTCTTGTAAACCATCCAATTGTTGCGTCAACGCCCCCAGTTGTTCACAGATCGCCCCGTTATCGGCATAGAGTGCCTCATAACCGCGCTGACATTTGGAATAAAGTCGCTCAGCGTGCTGCAAACGCAAGCGCTCTGCCGCCAGCTCCACATCCTCACCCGGTTGTAGCTGTGCTGCGGCAATCTCCTGACTCTGATAACTCAGCATATCTAAGCGGTCGCGGCGGTGCTGCTCAGCCTGCTGCAACGTCTGCAACTGCTGCTGCAACTGGTGCAAATGCCGATATTGCTGTTGATAATTAGATAACAAATCGCAGCATTGACCAAAGCCGTCGAGCAGTTGCTGATGGTTTTCCACCCGCTGTAGCTGCTGTTGATCGTGTTGACCAAAAATAGCCAGCAGCGGTGCCATCAAGCGTTGCAATTGTGCCAATGTTGCCAATGTTCCATTGATATAAACACGATTTTTACCCTGACGGGACAAGCTACGCTTGATCAGCAACTCTTCCTCATCGGCAAAGTCCATATCTCGCAAAAGTTGGCGAATCTGCGCTTGTTGTTCCAATGAAAACACCGCCTCAACACTGGCCGTTTCTTCACCGCTACGCACTAAATCGCTGCGCATGCGTTGACCTAGCAACAAGCCCATCGCATCGATAATAATCGACTTACCGGCTCCGGTCTCACCACTAAGAACGGTAAAACCGCGATCAAAGCAAACGTGTAGCTGCTCAATCACGGCGAGATTTTTGATGTTTAAATCAATCAACATAGTATCTTAACGTTCTCCCCAGCGCAATTTAGTCCGCAATACTTCAAAATACTCTTTGGTGGCACTTTTAATCAAATAAGTACACATCTTTGCCTTACGTATTTCCACCACATCCTGCGCTTGCAAAGCCATACCCACCTGACCATCGGCGGTCATAAATACCCGTTCATCATCAATCTTCATGGTAATACGAATCACCGCTGCGTCAGAAACAATAATCGGTCGATTAGTCAGAGTATGGGCGCAAATAGGGGTGATAACCAAACAGTTAAGGCCGGGATAGACAATCGGTCCCCCCGCTGCCAAATTATAGGCGGTAGAACCGGTCGGGGTCGATACGATCAAACCGTCAGCCTTGAATGTGGTAAGATAATGATCATCCACCCACACCTCCATATCAACGATCCGCGCCAACGCTCCCTTGTTGATCACTACATCATTAAGCACCTGATAATTGGCAACCTGCCTACCGGCGCGTTCAATCCCAGCCTGGAGCATAATACGGTCGGAAACGGTAAAATCACCGCTTAATACCCGTTCAAGTTCAGCGTATAAATCATCCAGAGTGATCTCGGTCAAAAAACCCAAACTACCAAGGTTGACACCGAGAATCGGCACCTTCGTGTCACCCACTTTACGGGCAACGGAGATTAGCGTGCCATCACCACCAAGGACAATAATACCTTCCACCAACTGCGGCAATTCATCCCCGGCAACCCCGTCCGGCTCCCCCATATCGGTAGCCAGATTACGTTCTATCAATACCTGAACATCACGTTCCAGCAGCCAGCGCTTTACCTCTCGGGCAACTTGCACCGCAGCAAGGCTCGTACGTTTGGCATAAACACCTATCGATTTCATATCATCTTTTCCACTTCCAAGGGTGCATTATAAGACAGCGAAAACCTACCACAGCCCCCCGGTAAAGTCTATCGGCAGACAAAAGTTGTCTGACATTGAGACCATCGATTAAATCGTGTTACAGTAATACGCTGTCTTAATTGAACTGCAAAAAACACCAACATCAACACAATGAGTATTATGGATCTTT
Organism: Thermodesulfobacteriota bacterium; assembly: GCA_034722515.1. Classification (GTDB taxonomy): domain Bacteria; phylum Desulfobacterota; class Desulfuromonadia; order Desulfuromonadales; family Desulfuromonadaceae; genus Desulfuromonas. The sequence continues at coordinate 32,000 of JAYEOA010000079.1, forward strand.
TTTCCCGCACCATCAATGATGATCAAACACCACTTGCTGAGAAGTTACGTCCACGCCAGCTCAGTGAAGTGGTTGGCCAGAACCACCTGCTGGGCGAAGGCTGTCCCCTGCGGCTAATTATTGAAAACGACCAGCTCAGCTCGTTGATCTTCTGGGGTCCCCCCGGCACCGGTAAAACTACCCTTGCCCAGGTGATCGCCCAAAGTACCAGCAGCCGTTTTGTATTTTTTTCGGCCATTATGAACGGCGTTAAGGATATCCGTCAGATAGTCACCCAGGCCAAAGATGACCGCACCCTGTACAACACCCGCACCATTTTATTTGTCGATGAGATTCACCGCTTTAACAAGTCGCAACAAGATGCTTTTTTACCGGCGCTGGAAAAAGGAGACTTGATTCTCATCGGTGCTACCACCGAAAATCCATCCTTCGAAGTCAATGCCGCTCTATTATCACGCGCCAGAGTGTTTGTCCTCAAAGCCCTCAGCCTCAGCGATATCACCCGGCTATTGCAACGCGCCATCAGCGATCCACGCGGCTATGCACAGCAACAACCAGAGATTGATGACACCGCCATTGAGCAACTCGCCCATCTCGCTGGAGGGGATGCTCGTATCGCTCTGGGTAATCTGCAATTGGTGGTTGAAACCGCCGCCGGTGCCAAGATCGATGCTGCACTTATTAACCGCACCTTACAACAACGAGCACTACGCTACGACAAGGGAGCCGACGAACACTACAATGTGATCTCCGCCTTCATCAAAAGCGTTCGCGGCAGTGATCCCGATGCAGCCCTATATTGGTTGGCACGGATGATCGAAGCCGGGGAAGATCCATTATTTATCGCCCGCAGATTGGTGATTCTAGCCACTGAAGATATTGGCAATGCCGACCCGCGCGGTCTGCAACTGGCGGTATCAGCCCAGCAGGCGGTTCACTTTGTCGGCATGCCCGAAGGACGCATCATCCTCGCCCAAGCCGCCACCTATCTGGCCGCAGCCCCAAAAAGCAACGCCGCCTATGCCGGGATCAACGAAGCCCTCACCGAGGTTCGCCATAGCGGAGCACTGGAGGTTCCATTGCATATCCGCAATGCACCCACAACACTAATGAAAGAACTAAACTACGGTGTCGATTACCGCTACGCCCATAACGCCGCCAGCGGCTATCAGCAACAAGACTACCTGCCCGAGCAACTCAAGCAGCGCCAATTTTATCGCCCCGTTGACCGGGGCTACGAAAAAATCATGGCTGAAAGGTTGCGTTTTTATCGCCAACAAGCAGACGGAGAACAAGAGGAACCAGTTCAACAGGAGAAAAAAGGTCTACAAAGTAAACACCCAAAAGAAACCTAAGAGCGAAATCACCCCCAGCGCCAACAACGAAAAATAAAAGGTATCGTGTTTACGCCGGCGACGCATAAGATTGATAACCAGACCAACAAATCCCAGCACAATTCCGGCAAACAACATCCAGAATACATAGTTCATCAAGTACATATCCCAACCATGCGCCGTGGACAGGTTATTCATCCTAGCAAAAAAAGTCGTGGAGCGCGGCTTGGCAAAGCTCATCACAAAAAAAGCCCCAAGTACCAACCCCCAACCACTAACAGCAAACCAGCGTAGTGAACGCACCCAAGTATCCGCTCGTTGCCGCCGATCTCTGCGTTTTCTACGATCATTAGCATAGCGGCTATCATCAACACGACGCCGATCCATTGATTGTGACATACACCAATCTCCCTTTTATTTGTTACTCCAACACCCCTTCATCACACACGCTGACAAATTGCCTTGTACTGCTCACCTACGAGCCAAGTCCCACACCGGCAAATAGCGTTCCACAGTTTGGACAACCACCACGCTGCAAACCATTGGCCACCATCTCAAAACCCCGGCGCACAATCACCGGCTGCCCACACTCATGACAAATAGAGTTCTCACCCCCAGCGCTAACCACATTACCAATATAAACATAACGCAATCCGGCACTGATGCCAATTTGTTGGGCTTTTATTAGTGTCGCAGCCGGTGTCGGTGGCACATCCAACAGACGATAGCTGGGGTAAAAAGCCGTCACATGCCAAGGCGTTTCCACCCCCAGGTTATCCACAATAAACGACGCCACCGACTGCAACTGGGCTTCATCGTCATTATAACCCGGTATCAGCAACGTGGTCACCTCCAGCCAAATCCCCAACTGGCGATACAGCTTTAAACTTTCCAGCACCTGATCGAGATCGCCACCACACACAGTACGATAAAAATCTTTAGAAAATCCCTTTAAATCGATGTTGGCCGCATCCAACACGGGAGCCAACTGACGTAACGGTGCCTCGGCAATAGAACCATTACTGACAAACACGTTCGCCAACCCCGCTTCATGCGCTAAACAGGCCGTATCATAAGCATATTCATAAAAAACCGTCGGTTCACTGTAAGTATAAGCGATGCTACGGCAATCCGCCGCCAACGCGGCATCAACAATAGCCTGAGGACTAAGGGACTGGCCACGAACCTCCACATTGGGTGGCTCAAGTTGCGAAATAGACGAATTCTGGCAATGAAGACAACGGAAATTACACCCCATTGCGGCAATCGAATAACTGCGAGAGCCCGGATAGACATGAAACAGCGGTTTTTTTTCGATTGGATCAACATGACTCGCCACCGCCAATCCATAATTCAGACTAAACAGCACACCATCGCAATTTTCCCGCACCCGGCAGCGTCCCCGCTTGCCATCACCTATCTTGCAATGAAACCTGCATAAATCACATCGAACCACTCCACCTTGTTGTGCCGTCCAAAACATTGCTTCACGCATTAGCGCCTCCATGATCAAAATTTTTAGTAACTACTCATACCTCTCCAGTTGGGCACGTGATCCCCATAGCAAGGGTATTTGTCGCCATGGACTTACGACAATAAGCCCCATGGATGGGCTCGTTGCGTCCCTTGTTATGGGGATTGCGTGCCCATCACGCTGAGTAGTTACCAAAAAAGAAGTCTAACAGAAAATCTTTTGAAAAAAACAAATTCAGCAAGATAAATAACTTGACCACAAGCATCCTTATCTCTATACTCCCTTTTGCTTATGCCGAAGTGGTGGAATTGGTAGACACGTCGGTCTCAAAAACCGATGGCTTCTGGCCGTGCCGGTTCGATTCCGGCCTTCGGTACCAACAAGTCAATAAACGGGCTGAAAACATATTATTGTTTTCAGCCCGTTTTATTTTCTTAAAAGTGCAAATAGTAACATTATTCATCTCTTAACCATTAACGAACCCATTTCTAAAGCCGAATCTGAACAGCTTGAATCATTTTATTTGTAAATTTTAGTCGAACTGAAGTGTCGAAATAAAAAACCCGGCTAAATAAATTAGCCGGGTTCTATAATTTTTGGTGCCGAAGGGGAGACTCGAACTCCCACGCCCTTGCGAGCACATGAACCTGAATCATGCGTGTCTACCAGATTCCACCACTTCGGCTTGAAGTGGGTGTTTTATATCAAGCAGGTTGGCTAAAAGCAAGAAAAAAGGGGGCATCCTCAAGCAGTTTTTTTTGCCGGTGTCACCTGAATCACCCGATAGTTCTCCACCTTCACCAATCCGGGAGGTGCTCCCTTGATCCGCTTAACCCATTTACCTTCGGAGACCATCACTTCAACACTGGTATCGTTTCCGGCTCGGGAATGAGCGGCAGCAATAGCCGCTGCGAAAATCTGATCCTCTTGCGCCACGGTTGCACCATCACACTTAATCACCAGATGACAACCGGGAATCTTGTGGGCATGAAACCATAGATCACGCGATTTAAGCAGGGTTTTACTCACATAGTCGTTGGTTTTATTATTGCGCCCCCAAACAATCTCCCAGCCACCTGGTGACTGAGTACGATTGACCAGGCTGGCTGCCGACTGACGGCGTGTCTCGCGTTGCAATGCCGAAGTTGGTTTGTACCAACCCGCATCGATCAGTTCCTGACGAATAATATCACTGTCGGCAGCCGTTGCGCTGTCATCGAGTTGCTGGGCAATCTGTTCCAACCATTCGATTTCGTAACGGGTTTGTTCTTGCCTGCGTTCACAGTGATCCAAACCACGCTTGCCCTTACGGTAACGTTTAAAACAGGCTTCGGCATTTTCCTGAGGTGTTTTTGCCGCATCTAATGGGATCGTCACCATCATCGGTGGATCCTGATAATAATCCTGCACCTCAATCTGCTTCATCCCCCGTTTCATCAAATGCAAATGAGCAAGGAGTAGATCGCCCTTGTCCTTATCGTTATCCGCATGGAGGCACTGATCAATTTGCTGATCGATATGCTGTAGGCGCTTGTTTAAGCGTTTCAGAGCCTTTCTTACCACTTTATTCAAATCGGTATTATTATCGGCACCCTGCGCCGTTAAAGCAGCATAGTGATTTTGAGCAAAATTAGATAAATCCACAGGTACGCAAGATTTATCGGTCGTCATCGTCAACACCGAACCGCAACTTACCGGATGTAATTGATTCTCATGCCAACAGAAAACAAAGTTATTTAATACCGATTGAAGCGGCTGCTGTTGCGCTTGATTAATAAGTTCTGCGGCAACACAGCGGCTCATTGGCGTCATTTGAGTCGTTAGCCATTCACCAAGGTCACCACCGACTGGAAGCTGCTGTACAGCATTCTCTAACGGAATATGACCGCGTGGCGTGGGTGGGATATATACCTGTCCAACCACCAGAGGACGATCATCACCTGCCCTGGAACGATGGAGGCTATCGACAACATTCCCCATTTCATCCAGCAACACCAGATTGCCTTCGCGGCCAAATAATTCAGCGATGAGACGATAAGTCTCATCCTGCTGCCCTAAAAAATCAAGAGTAACCACGCGATCAGCCTTATCGATTTGAATGCTCACCAGCCGCTGTAAACGAGCACGGAGTAATTGACAAAAACGTGGTGGTCGCATCGGGTTACGATATGCCGCAGTGGTTAAATAGATGCGCGGCCCTACACCACCGGTGCCCAACAACAACCGGTGCTCGCATCGACCATTCCATAAACGGAAAATCAATACATCACGTTGTGGCTGAAACACCTTATTAAGCAATGCCCCCTGCAATTGAGGTTGTAACTGATGCACCAGTGCATGTAGAAAAAAATAATCCATCACCTAACTTTCAATATACTATTTAGTAGAGACGTTGCATGCAACGTCTCTACTTGCCTGAAACAAATTGACCGTGTTAGTATCCCGCAGTTCAAGAACAAATCGCTCCTACAATTTACTCCATGTTAAGGCATTTATGACCAAAGAAAAACTACAAAACCTGCTCGAAGCTGCACCTTTTTTTATGCTGGCAACCATAGCACGCGCCTTGCCGCGCATACCCGCCCTTAAATTAGGTCGCCTGTTAGGCCGTGCCAGTCGTTTTATTGTGCTCAAACGAACCAGAACTACCATTGACAACCTGCGCCAAGCATATCCGGAAAAAGATAATCTCTGGATCAAACTACAGGTTCGGCAAGTATTCGAACACCTCGGAGTCAGCGCCATAGAGATGCTACGCCTCGACAGCTTGAACTCTCAAGCGCAGATCGATAAATATTTTACTTTTGAAGGTTTGGAATATCTGGAAAAATTAAAGCGGGAAAAAACCAGCGCCTTTATCATGACAGCCCACATTGGCTTCTGGGAAAGTGGCACCGTCATCATGCCAACCATTGGCTTTCCCGCCGATTTTGTCACCAAAACAATTCGTAACCCATATGTTGACCGTTTTTTCCGCCAGCAACGCGAATCGACCGGCGGCCATTGTTTAGATAGCAAACATGGCGCACGACGCATCCTACGTTCTTTGTCCAATAATCGCTTGGTGTGTTTACTATTGGATCAACATATCTCAAAAAAGCACGCTGTTATCGTCAATTTTTTTGACCGACCGGCCTATGCAACACCGATTATCCCGCAAATTGCAATAAAAACTAAAACCCCAATTATTCCGGTGTTTGTCTATCGCAATGCCGATTTCAGCTACCGGGTAGTTATTGAAAAACCGCTTATTTTTAGTGGACAAGTTACCGAAGAATCGATCCAAAGCTGTACTCAACAATTAACCGACATTGTAGAAAGCGCCGTCCGTAAGCAACCCGATCAATGGTTTTGGGTACATCGGCGCTGGCGCAAATCTGCCGAGAAAAAATGAATCAAACTACGCCATCAGTCAAATTTCATATCGTTCTAATTGAACCGGAAATCCCCCCCAACACCGGCAATATTGCCCGTTTGTGTGCTGCAACCGGCACCCATTTACATCTCGTTGGCAAACTGGGGTTTTCCCTTGATGACCGTTATCTAAAACGCGCTGGGCTGGACTATTGGCCCCACGTTGACCTCCATCGTTGGGACACTTTAAAGCTGTTACAAGCAGCATACCCTCAAGGTCGCTGGTGGTATACAACAAAAACAGCCAACAAAACCTACGTTCAGGCAAACTTTCAGCCCGATGATTTTATTGTCTTCGGCAAAGAGACCAAGGGATTACCTAAAGCTCTATTAGCCGCCAACCCAGATCAATGCTTGCTTATCCCTTTATTCGGAACTGCTGTGCGCAGCTTGAATTTATCGACCTCAGCCGGAATAGTCCTCTATGAAGCGTTACGCCAAGTTGGTGCTCTGGAGG
>JAYEOA010000080.1:0-2440 GCA_034722515.1 Thermodesulfobacteriota bacterium
CTTTATCGGCTTTGTGCTCTAAGGCAACGTTATCGGCTTTGTGCTCTAAGGCGAGACACAGCGCTCTCTGGGTGACAGATAATTGATCCAGTTGTTTGATGAAGTTAGGCAAGCGAATTAGTGCGATAACAACACGCAACAAACGTCCGATTAAGGGGATGCGCTTAAGCTGTTCAAGAAATAAACGGCTACGTAGCCCTTTTACGGTTATGTTCTTTTCACACCCTTCTGATGAATAGCGAATATTGTCAATGAGATCAAGTGGCGACAAAATACCCGACACTATTTGTTGCTTGAATGTTGATGCTGCGGGGTCGGATTCTCGCTTTAGAATACATCGGTAAAGGGTGTCAACCATGACATCTTCATCGAGGGTCAGTAATTCACTCACATGATAATGATCTTTACTGATAAATTGTTTGTCAACTTGTTTATGTACCGACTTAATTTCAGCAGGTTTTTCAACAAAATTATGTTGTTCAGCTTCTTGCTGAACGCGTTTTATTATCTCATCTATATCCATGATCTGTTTGATATCCCTATTAAACTATTTTGTATATAAGTAACGTCGCCAGTTAAATACCGACTGCAGAATCTAAATAAACTCGCGATTGCTGTAGGGCATGATATGAATCGACCAGACTGATTTCGGCTCGGGTGAGGCGTAGTTCAGCATTGAGGAGATCGTCAATTGAAACGACACCGAGTTCTGCTGATTTTGAAGCAAACTGGTAGGCTTCGGTGGCGGCAATAAGTGTTTGGTTGGCGTTGACGATGCGAGCACGGCTTTCAATGAGTTGCTGGTAGCGTGTTTGCACTTCGGTGGTGATGGCATTTTTTTGGCGTAATTGCATTTGATGAAAGCGATCGACTGCAATATTTTGCTTGCGCCATGCTGAGATATTACGCCCGCCCTGAAAAGGGGTAAAACTTAGGTTAAGGGTGACGCTGTAGTAATCACGATCATCGTTAGGATAGCTGGATTTATCATAGTCACGTTGATAGTCAACCCACGAGGCTTCGATTTGGGCCTGAGGAAGATTGCGGGCGCGGATCATTTTAGCATCTTGACGTGCCATATCAATGTTGAGCTGAGCGAGCTTGAGTTCAGCGCGTTGTTGCGATTGTGTGATGCAATCATTAATGTCAGCACAGGGGGCGACAACCTGCTCAGTGAGCGTTCCATCTATATTGATGCTTTGGCTTGGGTCTAATGCTAACCACTCGCTGAGTCGGGCGCGAGCGACTTCTTTTTTTGTTGTTGCTTGGATATATTGCTGACGCGCATTGGAGAGTTCGACGTTGATTTCTAATAGGCGTAATTTAGGGGCTAACTGTTGCTCAACCCATGCACTGGCTATTATGGATTGTTGCTTTAGGCGCTCGACTGATACGAGCCATTGATTGCTGAGCTGCTGGGCATAGAGTAGATCGTAAAAGGTGATGCTTATTTCTCGCACCAGCTGTTGTTGCATATAGCGCAGCTCAGTGGTGCGATATTCACGCGACTGGCGAGCACGCTTTAACCCTGCCACCCCGGAAAGACCGGTAAAAATGGGTTGGGTTAAGCGACAACTAAAACTATTGCTATCCTGATCGAGATAATCGGTGTCGCGCTCGCCACTGTTACCGTTACTGAGTTGATTGTAGTTATAACTGGCACTAAGGGTGGGCAGGAATGCACCCCATGCTTCGTTTATCCCCTGCTGTGCTTCATCGACAGAGAACTGATAGGCTTTTATTTCGGGGTTGTGGATTAGGCCGTGCTGAATACATTGATTGAGAGTTAATGGTGCTGCACATGTAAGGGTTGGCAATATGCTTATTGTTATGGCGATTATTGTGGCGACTATGTATTTATTCAATGTTTAAACCTTTTTTTTGAACACAGATAAGGGCGGATGAACACAGATGTAAGCTTTTAAGCAATATCAAGAACTAGATCTAATTCTTTTTTTGTTAAATACAAGGTCTAATGCTTTAATTCTTTGGTGTTGGGGTTATCTGTGTGCATCCGTAGTTATCTGTGTTCAATTGCTTTTAGGCTTTTTAGGTCTAGTGCTTTTTTTTGAACACAGATAAGGGCGGATGAACGCAGATGTAAAGCTAAGTCAAAATCTGAATCTTTTTGTAAAACCTTTAACTGCTAAAGTCAAAATCTAGACCTTATTGCGTTTCAGGTTTCATGTTGCTTAACACTTAACACTTAAAACTGTTTTTCAGTATCAATTCTCCCGCAGGGCGCGGTCGAAGTTTTCTTTTAATGGCTCTAAGGCGTAGTCCAACACTGTACGTGGTGTGGTACGGATAAATACTGCTGCGGGCATTCCTGCGGTTAGATATAAATTATTTTCGCTTAGTTGTTGTTTATCCAGCTCAACTTGCACTATATACATTGGTTGTTCACCGTAGGGGGTGCGTTGCATGATACGGTCGGCGG
>JAYEOA010000081.1:0-12039 GCA_034722515.1 Thermodesulfobacteriota bacterium
CTAGTAATATGCACGAATCAATAAAAACTCCATTCATTATATTTCTCTTGTTAGGTGCATTATTTCGTCCGTTGTCATTTGGGCTGTAGCGATACCTCGAAGTTTTTTGAACTTATTGGTCGATTTTGGTTTAGTAGTTTTAACTATATAAAATCTCCCATGATCTTCTTTGAAGTCGATATCAGTCTCAGGCATAATACCTAATACCTCTCTTATATTCCGAGGGATTGTAACTTGTCCTTTTGTTGTTACTCGCATATTGTCACCTCCAAGTGAGTCAGTAATACTACTATAGTAATACTTGCCGGTGAGCGCAAGATTTTAAGTAAATTTTATGTTTTGTGTTTTTACTTAATTTTGAATGTTGCTACACTGAAACATATTCCTATGTGGCTGTTTTGATGTCTTTATTTTGGGAAGATAACACATTTTATAACCAGCGGCACTGAGCATTAACAAGCCGCGCCGCATTAATCGAGCACCTGACAAGTATCACCCGTCTGGTTGATTTTTTTGTGTACGCCCAGCATGGGCATGAACTCATGGGGTTGAAGTCCCCTGTTGGAAGATCACCGCCAGAAAACCATGTTGTGATTATGGCGTTAACAACTAGCAAAAGGCAAGGGCATATTCGTGATGAGATGTCCGAAGGAAGCCGGATGCAAAACTGCGGACTGATGAACAAGAACATCATAGTAGGCGTAGGCTGGAGGCGAGTTGGCACAAGATAACGAAGCCATGTGATCTAACGGCCAGCGTAAATGATGCAGTGGTGCAGGGAAAGTTCATGCCCTTATCTGGGGAGATCTGCTTGGCAACTAGCGCCAGTGAGGCACTGGAAACAGAAGAGAATTGGTTTGAAATTGAAGGTCAGCCAACAGCCGACTTGCCTCTTTTGTTCTTTTTTTGATGATGATCGGAATTTTAGTTGCCTTGTCAAGAAAGTGAATATGTAAAGAACGTCCCCTTTGCTACGATTGTGTTCCCTTTGTTTTTGTGGCTTTTGGCGCTTAATTATTGACAATCTACACTGTGGGCACTATTCTAAATAGTTGAAGATTGTTTTGCGGGTTGTTTTTGCCGCTTTTCAGCACTCTGCTGAAAAGCTAATTTTTATTATTCTAAAAGATATCAAATAATCGTGAGCAAGAAAAAAAACAAAAACAAAAGCAGAGCTAAGCGTGGCAATCAGAAAGCTGCATTGGGTAAATTAAACGTCAAGCAGTTATTTCATAATGGCAATCGACTTTATGAGCTTGGTAAATATGCAGATGCCATAGCTTATGTGTGCGAGTTGGTCAAAAGAGAGCCGGAAGATGAGGCACTCCAGTTGCTTGCCCGTTGTTATCAAAAGCGAATTCTGGAATTGCAGCAAAAAGGTCTGGTTCGTGAGGCTATCGCTATTTGTGACAGTATGAAGCAGCAGTGCCAGGTTTCTGCGCAAGCCGATCTGTTGGTTACTATGTACTGTCAATGTTGTGAGTATGAAAAGGCTGTTACTGTTTATCAGCAAAACATTGATGGGTTTGATAGTAAAACGCGGGCAACATTAGAAGAATTGTTTGGTGCCGCTGCTCTGGCGGGTCACAAGCAACTGCTCGACAATCTGCCTGAAGATATCCCTTTGCGTAGCCATTATCATTTGGCAAACACAGTTTTGACATCGTATTGCCTTGGCAATCTGGAAGTTGTCGGCACCGAACTGAAAAAAATCCCTTTTCGCTCGCCATACAAAAACTTTCGCACACTTATCAGTGGTTTAATACAGGTTAACGCTGACTCTGATCGGGCGCAGAAAATACTCGAAAAAATACCCTCTTCCTCACCATATTATGATCTTGGTAATATCCTTTCTGTCGCCAATATGACGGTTGCTGAAAAGTTGACACAATTAGAAACGTCAGACAAGAAAGGTTGCGCATCCTCAACGCTATCGGTTCTTGGCTTAAATCGGGAGAAGGGGCATTTTTTATTAAAATTAATCAAAGCTAAACAGGATGAACCTAAGTTGCTACGTTTGTTGTTGACCAACAAGAATTATTTTTCCAAATATGAACTAACGAATATGGCAACCAGATTGTTGGTTTATTGCTCCAATCCAGAACCGGTTAGCTTTGCATTTGTAAAACAAAAATCGACGTTGGAAATCTTTAAAATAGAAGCCTTGATTGCGGAAATAGCCCATGACCTAGATTTTGCTCTTGAAGCATGGGACGAGTTTTTACAGAGGCTACCTTCAGCTAGTAACGATTACGCTTTGCGTTATGCTCTGGTATTGCGTAAACAGGCGCAACTGTGCGAGACCCTCCCTAGTTATTCAGAATACGACTCGGATGATGGCTACGAAAAATTACTTAAAAGCGTTGAATTGGATCCGGATGATCGTGATTCGTGGTTACGAATTATCGAATTAAGCCACAAGCATGAAAAACCTGCAGAAGCCTACCGCATAGTAAAGCGAGCACTTGATCAGTTCCCGAATGATCTGGAGATTCTCCTCAAGACAATTGATGCAACAACCAAGCGCGGTGCCTTTAAAAAGGCTGCCGATCTTGCCCAACGCCTGCTGAAAAAAGATCCCATCAATGTTCGCGCACAGCAGTTACTTGCGGAGTGCCATCTTGCCCATGGTCACAAGTTGTACAAACAGAAAAAATATTCATTAGCCGAAAAAGAATTCTCTGCAATTGAAGCTCGCAGTCGCTACCGTTCCATCGGTGGGCGTTCATACATTTGTTTGGCAATGCTGGCAATTGCAACAAAAGAGCATAGTAAAGGCGAGGATCTTCTTGAAAAAAGTAAGGAATTTTGCACATCTCCACTTATGAGCACTTTTTTGGCGGCATTCGAAAGTCGTTGTTTTCGGTTGCCGAAAACTAATTTTGATAAAGAGTTGCGTGCTGCATGTAAAGAAGATATTGATCGAGATGAATGCTATTTTTTATCCGACTGGTATAAGAGAAGTGTTGGTGAAGAGCGACAAAACTTAAAAAATTGTTTAATGATCATGAAAAGTTATTTTATAAGTGCTGTGGCTCTACCCTGGTCACGGGATGAAGCTACCGCAATTGCGCAAACCCTGTATAGTTGCGAATTTTATCCTCAGCTTAAGAAAATAAGCACTAAATATACCCAAAGAGATCCGCATGACAGTTATTTTAGTTTTATGGAAATAGTTGCCCAGAGTCATGGTGGGAAAAAAACTATCTCTTGGGACACCAGTGAAAGGTTGCATTGCCTTGTCGATGAAGCCTGGTTTAAGGGGGATGCTCTTTTTGCCAAGCAGGTCACAGACTTCGTTAAAAAGTGTCCTGTCCAAACTGAAGAAAACATCAATAGCGGTGGCATCTATGATGATGGTTTTTTGCTTAGAGAACTTGAAAAGATTCGTATTGAGTTTGAATCAAAGCAAAATGACAATAATCATACAGAGGAATCGCTTCCCCAAACCAGCCAATTAGACCTGTTTGGCGATAACTTTGACGATCTGCCCAAGGGGGAGAAATGAAGTCACCATACACAATACTTGGAGTAAGCGAAAAAAGTGATGATCACAATATTAAGCAAGCATACCTTGAAGCTGTGCGCAATAATCCCCCGGATCGTGAGCCGGTTAAGTTTCGTGAAATACGCATAGCCTATGAGAGCATTGCGACTCATAAAGACAGGTTGCGCTATGAGCTTTTTGATACCAGTAAACCCGATTCCATTGAAATAGCAGAATTGGTTTTGCAACAAGGGCGAAGCAATAAAAATATAAGTGAAAAGGCTTTTCGCAGTATTTTGGATCAGGTTGTTAACGAGAAAATCAGTAATATAGATTTATTAACACAGGAGTAAATAGTGCGGGAAGATTCCAAGGGGGAGTTGTTACGCCAGTTCAGCGAATTTCTCGATAATAGCGAAGAGCTAAATGTAGAATTTGCAGAAGACGATACTTTTAGTTTGTATACTGAGCTGGCCGGATTGAAAAACGAAGTGCAGCGAGAATCGCGCCAACTGCACAAAGTGATTGAAGAATTCCATGCGGTTTTTGCCACCTTGGAAAACAGCAATAAGCTTTTGACCAGACAGCTTGAAGATGCAAGAAAGCGGGAAAGTGAGATTGCTGACAATGCGGCAAAACCATTGCTCATCTCCTTGTTGGATTTTCAGGACAGGTTTGTAGAAGCTATGCGGCATAAACCTGTGAAAAAAACTTTATTTGGTTCCAATAAGCACCAAAAGCAGTGGATAGAAGCACAACAAGACGGAATGAGTATGCTGCTTAGTCGTTTGGAGGCGATATCCGATCAACACGGGGTAAAGACCCTTGACTGCGTGGGAAAGCCTTTTGATGTTAAGTATATGCTGGCGGTGGATGTTGAATACGACGATAATCACGAAGAGGGAGTTGTCCTTGCCCAGGTGCGACCGGGCTTTCTTCTTCATGGACAATCTGTACGTTTAGCTGAAGTTATCGTCAATCGAAGAGAACAAATACAGGAGTAATTTGTGGGCGATAAAGAAAAAATCATCGGTATCGATCTAGGTACGACCAATTCGGAAGTTGCATTTTATAGCGACGGTGAACTGAGTGTTTTTGAAGTTGATGATGGCAAACTGTTACCTTCCTATGTGGGAATTGATGATGATGGTCAGCTTTTAATAGGCGGATTAGCTCGAAATCAGTATGCAGTTTATCCAGAAAGAACCATTAAATCTATTAAAAGAAAAATGGGTAGCGATGAGCAGGTAACTTTGGCAACAAAAAAATATTATCCTCAGGAGATAGCTGCGATTATTTTGCGCCGTCTCAAGGATATCGCCGAGGAGAATCTGGGAGAAAAGATCACCAAAGCAGTAATTACGGTACCTGCCTTTTTTTCCGATATTCAACGTCAGGCAACCAGAGAGGCCGGTGAGATTGCCGGGCTGGAGGTGCTGAAAATCATCAATGAACCCACTGCGGCGGCACTGGTATATGAGAGCGGCAAAGAGCAAGGCAAGCAGGTGCTGGTTTATGATCTGGGCGGCGGCACTTTTGATGTTTCTGTTGTACGGATGGAAGATGGTGTTGTGGAGGTCGTTACCAGTCATGGTGATAACCATTTAGGCGGAGATGATTTCGATGAAGTTATATTAAATCGATTGCTTGACCATTTAAGGGATGAATATGATATCGATGATCCGGATGCACGGGTTATCAGCCGTTTGCGCCATGCTGCTGAAAAAGCGAAAATTTATCTATCTTCTCATCCTTTTGCCGACATAAAAGAGGAGTTTCTTCTAGAAAAAGAGGGAAACCCGATTCATCTGAGCTTTGAATTATCACGTAGTGAATATGAGGAGATGATCACCCCACTTATCGATACAACTATTGATGCCGTTCATATTGCTCTTCGAGATGGCGGACTGACAGCATCAGATATTGATGAAATAGTTTTGGTCGGCGGATCTACCCGAACTCCGTTGGTGCGTAATCGTCTCGAAGATGATTTAAAAATGGCTCCAAGGAGCGAAGTCGATCCAGACCTTTGTGTTGCTGCGGGGGCTGCGATGCAAGCGGCAATATTAGCTGGTGAAGAGGTGGATGCGGTATTGGTGGACATAACACCCTATACCTTTGGGACAAGTTCATTGGGGGAGGTTGATGGCATGCCAAGTGAGAATATGTTTGTGCCGCTAATTAAAAAAAATAGCCCAATCCCTGTCGGTTGCTCAGAGGTGTTTTTTACCGTATATCCAGGTCAGGAATGTGTGAGCGTAAGTGTTTTTCAAGGGGAAAATCAGGACTCAACTAAAAATATTGAAATCGGAGAGTTTCTTGTCCGTGGGTTGAGCACCGAGGCAGAAGAAAATGAGATTGTCATTTCATTCAATCTAGATGTTAATGGGTTGCTTAGTGTTGAGGCTACGGAGAAAAAAACCGGACTTGCTAAATCTATAACCATAAATAACGCCATATCCCGTTTTGAAAATGATGAGCTAAACTCAGCCAGAGAAAAGATTGTGGAATTATTTGGTGCCGATAACGATGCGACCGGGGGAGAAGATAAGGCCGAGTCACACCCTGAACAGCAGAATCAACCATTAATCGACAAGGCAAGAGCAATGCTCGATAAGGTTGAGGATGATGATCGTCAAGATATGGTCAAACTGTTGGAAGAGATTAGTGATGCTCGTGCGGCAAACGATTCTACCCGTGAGCAGGAAGCTGCACTGGAATTATCAGAAATAATTTTCTATTTGGAGAATTAAGTTATGACCCGCTGTCCGCTCTGCCGGGCTAAATATCGCGGCGAAGATACCTGTCATCGCTGCCAAACCGATTTAAGCATATTACTGACCATTGAAGGCGATGCTGCCAAGTTGGCGACCATTTCTGTTCAGCAACTGGCAGCGGGAAACCTGAATCAGGCAAAATATTACGCAGGGAAAGCAAAAAAACAACATGCCACCAAGTTCCATATTCTTCTTGATGATTTCATTATTTCACAACTAAACAGATGATGTTTCCGCATTTTCAATATTCCCCCCCCCTCTGTTTATGAGGGGTTGCGCCATGTTGGGAACTGCTGATGTGATGCGCTCGTTAATGATGAATAATATTCGGCAGCTCGTTGGTATCGTCGTGTTTAATCGGAAAATGGGGTGTCAACAGTTCACCGCATTGCTCAATGGCATTGCACAGGGCATCGCAGGCGTGGTCATTGTGTAGCCCGGTGGTGATAGTGCTCACAATGTCATCCCATTGCTTCTGTTCTACCTTTTCGTTTATCCCTCTATCAGCCAGTACCTGAACCCGTTTTTCAAATAGACAGATGAGGATAAGGATTCCCGTTTCGTCGCGAGTGTGGTGTAGCCCGTGACGGACAAAGGTGGTCATAGCTTGTTCATCGACACGAAAGGTGATCTCCTCGGTGGCGATTAAGCGGCGGCGCAGCTTTGGCAGTGAGCGCAACAGGAAGCTGGTTCCTAAGTAGGTGGCAGCCAGCAACAGGGCGATAGCCCAGTAGGGTAGTGCGTGCCACCACATGGCAACGGTAGATGCTGCCAGAGCCACCAATGCACTGGCGTGGCAGGTGCTGGCCTGGTAGTCATCGGCCTGGGCGAGGATTACCGGTACGATTTCGCCACTGGTCGCCTGTTCGGCTTGAGTAACGGCGTTGTTAATGCGTTGTTGTTCCTGCTTGGTGAATGCTTTCATGTTGTTCTCTTTCTATATTTGTTTAGGATCACAATCGGGAGACGTTGTTGACAAACTGGACAGGTATCCAATTAGACGTTGCATGCTACGTCGTTACACAAGAACCGTAGGAACGCGGCGTGCAGTCCCATAGTTTTCTGGGTCAGTCAGATGGTTTCGTCTTGAAAAATGGTGTCGATTTTGACTGTGCCGTCCGGGGTTGTGTAGAGGATGATTTCATCAATTCTCTATTATCATAAAACACCTTGCCCACCCGATGAATATGCTCAATCAAATCCTCATTATTAATATGCTCGAAAATGGAAATATCGAAAGTATAAGGTAGATAAAGCTCTTCCAGCTCATCCATCAGTGGATAGACGCTGTTCTTGAGCTTTAATTCTTTACCGAACAGCGTTATATCAATATCTGAGCCATCACGGTAATTGCCTTTGGCACGAGAGCCATATAAAATCACCTTTTCTATGGTCGGTACTTTGGCAATAGCCGCTTTTATATTGCGTAAAGTATCAAGGTCTAAACCGAACATATATTATAACGACCTTTGCTGTTGTTCTTTTTCCAATGCTTGTTTAAGCACTAAAAACACCTGATAATATTCATTGACAATATCTGTAAAAATCTCATGAGCCGTTTCTTCATTGTAGCTATGTACGGTTTTGTTGCGACTTTTAATGCTCTCCATTAAGGAACCACCACAATTTGAGTTAATCAGTCCTCTTTTTACGGCTAACTGAAAAGCATCTCTACTGCCCTGTATTGAAGTGTTTCCCAAATATTCATAAAAATCTTTAATTACTTGCCACGATAACTCCTGAGTATATTCAAATCGCTGAATTAGTCCTTCTTTTTCAAGATCAGAGAGTTCGCGTTCTGTCGCATCTTCAACGCCAATCTCAAGTTGTTTAAAGGCTTTTTTGTAATTGCCAAACCGTTGTAACCATCGAATATCTTGTTGTTCTGTCATCTTTTTCACCATAGTCAATGATCAATTTTACATTACCAGCCGCCAGAGGCGCCACCGCCGCCGAAACTGCCGCCACCGCCACTGAATCCGCCACCGCCTCCACCGCCGAAGCCGCCCCCATAGCCGCCGCCCATCCAGAACATGGAACGCCGTCTGCGACCGAAGGGTAGTAATCCCGGAGCCAGAAATAGTAGAATTGTTAGCCAGCCGAGCGAGCCGCGTTCCTTTTTTTTGCTCGATGATCCGGTGCCGGTATATTCGCCGCGTATCGCCTTGGTCATCGCTAAAACACCGGCGATCACTCCCTCGGGGATATTGCCCTGACGCAAGCGCGGGGTGATCTCCAAGTCGATGATGCGTCCGGCCAGCAGATCGGTCAGGCCGCCCTCCAATCCCGAACCGACTTCAATGCGTATTTTTCGTTCTTGCTTGGCAATCAGCAGCAATAGACCATTGTCTTTACCTTGTTGTCCTAATTGCCAGTTTGTAGCGACACGTATTGCGGTTTCAGCAAGATCTTCCCCTTCTAAGCTTGGCAAAGTGAGAACCACCAGTTGGGTTGAGTCGCTACGTTCGAAATTTTCTAAATATTGTTCCAGCTTCAGCTCTGTAGCTGCAGGAATCATGTTGGCGGTGTCGTTGACATAGCCGCACAACGCAGGCATATCCAACGCATGTACGCTGCTTGTCAGGAGTAAAAATATTAGAAGAGTTGCGCCGAGGTGGCGTATCAAAATTTCACCTGTGGAGCAACTTCGCTACCGGCAACCGCCTTAAACGCTTCTTTACGTTCCAATTTTAGCAGAAAATTGTTGGTTAAATTGTTGGGAAAACTCCTGATGGAGCTGTTAAAATACTGTACCGCCTTGTTAAAACGCTGGCGGGCGACATTGATACGGTTTTCGGTACCTTCAAGCTGATGTTGTAAGTCGCGAAAATTCTGATTAGCTTTTAGATCGGGATAGCGTTCAGCCACAACTAACAGCCGCGACAGTGCGCCAGACATCTGTTGCTGCGCCTGAGCAAATTGTTGCATCTGTTGTGGGTTGCCTAGTGCTTTGGTTGAGATAGAAGTCTTGCCTACTGTAGCTCTGGCAGCGGTAACATTTTGCAATGTTTCCTGTTCGTGCTTGGCATAGGCTTTCACTGTTGCCACCAGATTGGGGATCAGGTCGGAACGACGTTGATAGGTGGCCTCGACATCGGCCCAGGCACTGAACACCGCTTCTTCATTGGTTTGAATTTGATTGTAGCCGCAACCACTGAGCAACAGGGTGAGTAGGATGAAAATGGTATAACGTATCATTGATAGACTCCTCTTGGTTTTGCTTGTCATTGGGTGGATAGAATCATTTGTACAGCTTTGCACAACGGCTAATATATGTACGCCACGCTTAAATGTAAACCTGAATCAGGTGTTATCTTCGCTTGATTATTCAACAATAATCATTTATCACTATTAACAGGGACTTGTATGTTTGCTGTTACTGCACAAGGAGGGATGAATGGAGTCGTTCGATTTTATTGATTATCATCAGCGCTTGAAAACAGATATGGGTCAAGTGCTTGCCGGTTCAGGAGGAGATGGCGACCTAAGTGTCATCATGTTGAATTTGCTTGATCAGGTGGAAACAACGCTAGCCGATCATTTAACTGCGGATGATCATAAAACGATGGCTTGTGCCGCCGGTTGTAGTAGTTGCTGCGTGATCAACGTTTCTGTCCTTTTTCCTGAAGCGGTGAATATCGCCCGCCATTTACGTAAGAACCTTGATGCTGAAGATTTGGAGTTGTTGCAGCACTCAATGAAAAAGATGGTGAATGTTATCAGTGGTTTGGATGAAGAAGAGCGGATTGCTGTGCGGCGTAAGTGCATTTTTCTTAATGCGCAGGGGCAGTGTGATATTTATCCGGTGCGCCCGTTGCTGTGTCGTGCTCTTACCTCCACCAGTGCTGCCGATTGTCGCGATGCTCTGGCTATGCAGGCTCTTGGAGAACAAGTGCCAATTATGATGAATCTGTTCCAAAAAAATCTGTTTGATGTCACCTTTCAGGCTTTGGCTGCTGCCCTTGAGGAGACAGCGCTGGATGATCGTAGTCTGGAGCTGACCGAAGCCGTTTTGCAACAGTTGCAGATGCTGGCAGCCTGTCGAACTTAGCAAGAATTCGCCAAGCCCGATAGCCTGCTAAGGAGAACGAGGATGGAAAATAGTTATAAGAATCTGGACGAGACTGATGCATTTAAGCAGCTATGTACTTTGCCCCCGGTCATGGATATGAACACCCATTTGACGGCGGAGTTGGTACAGACAGCACAAGTCCCCATGGGGGAAGACCTAACCTATAACTACGCCGCTAAAGCGGTGGATGAAGCTATCCTTGCTACTCTACAGCGTTTAGCTGATGAGATGGCTGTGGTTGATCAGTACCGGGAACTGCTTGGCGGTGCGGTAATGAATGGCAGTGAACAGCGCAAGGTTTTGCATCATCTTACCCGAGGTCAAGTAGGGCCGATAGTCGAGTGGCAGGGGCGCGATTTGGGTTCGTTCTATGTTACTCAGCAGCAGCGAGTTGCCGATTTTGCCCGTCGGGTACACGCTGGCGAGATTCGTGGCAGTGGTGGTGATCGCTTTACCCACCTGTGTCAGATTGGCATCGGTGGTTCAGATTTGGGGCCACGCGCCCTGTATCTGGCATTGCAGCATGGCGCACGTTGTCGCGGTTCGCAGTTTATGACAGCCTCCTTTATCTCCAATGTCGATCCTGATGATGCGGCGCAAAATTTGGCGAATATGGATTTGGCTACGACAATGTTTATTTTGGTCTCCAAGTCCGGTACCACGCAAGAGACGTTGACCAACGAAACAATCGTTCGCCATGCCTTGCAGCAGCAGGGGCTTGATCCTGCCGCTCATCTGTTGGCTGTTACCGCTGAAAATAGTCCGCTGGCCAATGGTGAAGATTATCTGGAAAGTTTTTATATCGATGATTTCGTAGGCGGTCGTTTCTCTTCTACCAGCGCGGTAGGGGGTACGCTGTTGACGCTGGCTTTTGGTGCCGAACTGTTTGCCGAACTGTTGGCCGGAGCGCATCAGCAGGATCAATTGGCGCTCAATAGCGATATCTTAGCCAATCCTGCCCTCCTCGATGCTCTGATCGGGGTCTATGAGCGTAACTGTCTTGGCTATCCATGTACCGCAGTGTTGCCTTACAGCCAGGCTCTGAGTCGTTTTCCGGCGCATTTACAGCAGCTTGATATGGAATCCAATGGTAAGTCGGTTAACCGCTATGGTCAGCCGCTGAATTATGCTACCGGGGCGGTTATTTTTGGTGAGGCCGGTACCAATGGTCAACATTCATTTTATCAACTTCTTCATCAGGGCAGCGATATTATCCCCTTGCAGTTTATCGGTTTTCGCCACGCGCACGGGGATGATGGTCTGAATGTGGATGGATGTAGTAGCCAGGACAAACTCAACGCTAATTTGGTGGCACAGATTGTCGCTTTTGCCAAGGGGCGAGACAGTGAGGAGCCGAATCGTGTTTTTGCCGGACAGCGACCGTCGAGTCTGATTTACGCTGAACGGCTCACGCCACGGATTGTTGGTGCGTTGTTGGCTCATTTTGAAAATAAGGTGATGTTTCAGGGTTTTTTGTGGAATGTCAATTCCTTCGATCAGGAGGGAGTACAGTTGGGCAAAGTCTTGACTCAGCAGCTACTGACAGGGTGTACGAGAGACGCGGTGCTGCAGGGTTACGCCGCTTACCTTGGAGTTTTGCAGCCGTAGTATTTTAAATGCGTAATAGTTAAGAATCTTGTTTGTTGCCTCTTGACAATGGCTGTTTCTTTGTTTAACTTTTAATAATGGTATCGAAGGGGCGT
>JAYEOA010000082.1:0-1254 GCA_034722515.1 Thermodesulfobacteriota bacterium
ACTGCTGCGGGCATTCCTGCGGTTAGATATAAATTATTTTCGCTTAGTTGTTGTTTATCCAGCTCAACTTGCACTATATACATTGGTTGTTCACCGTAGGGGGTGCGTTGCATGATACGGTCGGCGGAAATATATACCACGTGTCCGAGTATTTTAGGGGTGGTGCGTTGCTCAAAAGCGACGAGCTGTACGTCTGCTTCCTGTCCTTTGAATACGTGGGTTATATCCTTAACCATGATATTACATTCGACGATGAGGGGGCTATCCTGGGGGACAATGTCGAGTATCGGCTGACCGGGGCTAATAACTCCGCCCTCGGAATGCACCTGAAGCTCGACTACCTCACCGGCTACCGGAGCTGATATAATGAGGCGTTTACGCGAATCTAGCAGGGGGAGCAATTGTTGCTGCAGATCGAATATACGTTGTTGAGTTTTCGATTGTTGATTAACCGCCTGTTGGCGATACTCATTTTCGAGGGCACTGCTACGCAATTGAAACTCGGCAACCTTTTCACGCAATTCGGCTTGAGAACCGCGCAATTGAGCCTGTTGTCCTTGATGCTCGGCAATGGCACGGCGCAAACTCAAGATATTTGTTTTATCGATATATTGCTTTTCAAACAGCACCAGCTTGGCGGTGAGTTCTTCCTGCAAGGTAGCAACAATCTGCTGCTCTGCTTGCAAGCGACCGGCGATGCTTAAATCTTGCTGATGGAGTTGATCAACCTGTTTGCTTAACAGTGCAGTCTGATTTTGCAATGCCTGACGACCGGAAGTAAACACCTTGCTTGCCGAGGCAAGTAGCTCAGTATATTTATGTTGCGGTATTTCGCTGCTGTGCTGCGGCCACTCTACTTGATCGGCCAAATTCTTTTCGGCTTGCAGGCGCAGATCATCGAGTTGCGCTGCGGCAAGTTGTAAACGTACCTGATCGGTGGCGGAGACAATACGCGAGCTATCGAGGGTAATAAGTGTCTGTCCGGCGACGACCTGATCACCGTTACGCACCAATATTTCCCGAACTATTCCCCCTTCGAGGTGCTGCACCGTTTTTCGCTCAGTATCGACACGCACTTCACCGGAAGCGATAACAGCGCCGGTAATTTCGGCAACAGATATCCAAACTCCACCGATACCGAAAAACACTGCGATGATCAATAATCCAGACAAAATGATGCGCCGACTGTCGGCAAAACCTATATTGAGCTTGGGCGGCGGAGTAGTTTCATCAGCAATTTGCGCATAGTCTTCT
>JAYEOA010000082.1:1354-12001 GCA_034722515.1 Thermodesulfobacteriota bacterium
TCCACCGATACCGAAAAACACTGCGATGATCAATAATCCAGACAAAATGATGCGCCGACTGTCGGCAAAACCTATATTGAGCTTGGGCGGCGGAGTAGTTTCATCAGCAATTTGCGCATAGTCTTCTGTGGTAATGCGTTTTTTGGTGAAGATGCGGCGGAATAAATTTTGTTTTTTCATTATTTGTAGTTAGAACCTTTTTTGGGTTAAAGACATAACCAAACGTTAGAACCTTTTTTTTGAACGCGGATATGGGCGGATGAACGCAGATGTAAAGCTAAATCTAAGTCAAAATCTAACCCTTTTGATCTTTTTATAGAACCTTTTAAGTGCTAAGGTCAAATGCTTAACCTTTTTTTTGGTATTGGTTATCTGTGTTCAATTGCTTTTTGCTTTTTTAGTTCAAGCTACTTGCTGCTGTGCTTCCATCAGTTTTTTAAAAACAGCCTCTCGGGGGCCGAACATGGCTAACTGTCCACCCTTGAGCATAAGGATTTTATCTACGCCGGCTAACAGCCCTGGCTTGTGGGAAACGACTATGAGGGTCGTGCCCTGTTGTTTGAGGTGTGGCCATGATGCGAGTAATGCACGCTCGCCTTCGTCATCCAAGTTGGAATTTGGTTCATCAAGAATCACCAGCTTAGGATCACCGTACAAAGCACGTGCTAAACCAATACGTTGGCGCTGCCCACCGGAAAGCACTACCCCGCCATCACCAATACGGGTATCGTAGCCATTAGGAAAACTTAGAACCAATTCGTGCACACCGGCCATTTGTGCGGCCGCAATAACTTTATCCGATTCTACGCTGTTGAGACGGGCAATATTTTCGGCGACGGTGCCACTGAAGAGTTCGACATCCTGCGGAAGATAACCGATAAAGGGTCCGAGTTTCTCCTGATCCCAATTGTAGATATCGGCGCCATCAAGGCGCACCTTTCCGGCACCAGCCTGCCAGATACCCAGCAACAAACGACACAATGTGGACTTGCCAGCACCAGATGGACCGATTATGCCCATTGACTCACCGGGTGTAAGGGAAAAACTGATATCGCGCAGAATAGTCGCTCCTGAGATTGCAAAGCTTACATGTTCGGCACTGAGTTCCCCCACAGGATCGGGCAAATCCATATTATCTTTGGTTTCCGGTTGACCAAACAAGGTGTCAAGGCGCTTCCAAGCGCCACGCGCCTCGACCATGCTCTTCCAACTACCGATACCGTTTTGTACCGGCCCTAATGCTTTACCCATAATGATGGAGGCGGCAATCATACAACCGGCGGTTGCTTCCCCTTCCAATGTCAACCAGGCACCGACACCATAAATAAATACCTGCATCGACTGGCGCAGCCAACTGGACAGGGCCTGGATAAGACCCGCTTGACGACTGGATTGAGTTTGCAACTTGGTGACGGTATCGTTAAATTCCTGCCAGCGGGCAGTTACACCGCCAAGCATTCCCATACTGCGCACAGAGCGGGCGTTACGCCGAGCAGTTTCGACAAACTTCATGGAGAAACCGTTGACCATATTAGCGGCATCCAACGGCTTACGGGTCAGTTTTTCGTTTATAAGAGCAAAAATGATCAGCAATACCGCACCGGCAGTAGCAACCAAACCGAGTAACGGGTGGAGAAAATAGATCACCCCCAGAAACAGTGGTGTCCACGGAATATCAAACAGGGTAAAAATGGCATTACCGGCAAAAAAGTTGCGTAAAATATTAACATCACGCAAGGTTGCCTGATTGGGCTGCATACCGGTAAGGGCGGCTTGTTTGATGACGCTGTCAAGGACATCTCCGCTGAGAGCTTGATCAATGGCAACGCCACAACGCACCAACAGGCGGGAGCGGATAAACTCTAATAATGCCATAATAATCAAGGATAACACTGCGGCCACGGTGATGGCGTATAATGTTGGCATACTGTAGCTGGACAACACCCGATCATATATCTGCAACATATAGATAGGAAAAGTTAATTGCAGGACATTTATAAACATACTGAAGAAACCGCCATAAACCAGATATGGTCGCCATTGTTTTAAGAACTTTTTCATAATATATTCTCTTACTCTCTAATGATTATTTACAACCGACGAATAGTCACATGCTGTTGATTATGGGTCAAGTAATAGCTATGGGAAAATCTTTTTTTTTGAACGCAGATATGGGCGGATGAACGCAGATGTAAGTCTAAGTCAAAATCAAAATCTAATCCTTTTGATCTTTTTGTAAAACCTTTTAAGTGCTAGGGTCAAATGCTTAACCTTTTTTTTGTAGTTGCGCGTAAAGCTGCGCATAGAGTTCTCCCATGCGTTTGCCGGTAAATAGTTGTTGATAGCGTTGGTGTGCTTGTTGACCATATTGCTGGGCAAGGGTTGGATTGTGATAGAGTTTTTCCATTGCTGCACGTAATAACAAAGGATTATTTGGCTCGACACTAAGCCCGGTAACGGCATCGATATTGATGTAGCTCATACCGGAGCCAATTTCGACAGTAATCAATGGTTTACTGAACATGGCTCCTTCGATGAGGGTGACACCATAGGCTTCTGATCTTTGGTTGGAGGGGAAGACTATGGCTCGGGCATTTTTGATCAATGCCACTTTAGTTTCATCATCGACAAATCCTAAGAATTGGACGTTATTGAGACCAAGTTGACGCGCCTGTTGCTTCAGGTTGTTTTGTTCTGGACCGCTGCCTGCAATAACAATCTTGAATTCGCCGTTTTGTGCTGCCTGTAGCAAAACATGCAATCCTTTATAGTAGCGCAAAACACCTATAAATAGAAAATAACCATCGCCCACGCTGAAGCGTACTTGCTGCAAGGTTTTTTGCACGGGTTCGGGGTAGCTTTGTTGATTCAGTCCAATGGGGATAATTTCAATTTTATCGGTATAGCCGCGCAGGATGTCGCTGGTTTCAACATAGTTGGGTGAGGTAGCAACGATACAATTGGCACTGGACAAAAAATAGTGCATAAGGGGTTGATAGAGTTTCAGCAGCCCTTGCTGGCGGACAATATCGGACTGGTAAGCAATGATGGTCGGCTTAGTGACACGGGCTAGCAGATGAAGCATGTCGGCAAAGGGCCAGGGAAAGTGGTACTGGACAATATCGGCCCAATCTACAAGTTGGCGAAATATGCTCAGGGACTGGAAGGAAAAACCGCAGGAAGCAATCTCCATAGTGAGTGACGCCCGATAAACGTCGGCTTCAGGACGGTGTATCCGTTGCGGATGGGGATTTGGGCTTAAGCAAAAGATACGACTTTCAACACCTTGTTGACGGGTATTGTCACAGATCTGGCGTATGGCTTCTTCTAGCCCGCCTTGGGTGTCGGGGAAATAGGTTTTGTAAACGTGGAGTACTCGCATAGTTTTTTAAGTTTTAAGTTTTAAGTTTTGGATTTTGGGTTGTGGGTTTTTTACGGCTCTGTACACTGCGACGGTTTGTTCGATACAGTTTTGCCAGGTAAATTGAGATGCTCGCAGAAGCCCATTCCGGCGTGCTTCACTCCGAAATGAATCATCTAACAACAATTTTTCCAATCCAGCTTGGATGTCATCAACATCATCAGCGTTTATCAAAATACCTGCATCGGCAACAACTTCAGACATGGCTGAATTTTCAGCAGTTAAAACTGGAATACCACTGGCCATTGCTTCAAGCGGTGGCAAACCAAAGCCCTCGTAGTGTGAAGGGAAAGCAAAAGCCCCTGCCCCTGAATAAACAGCTAACAGCTCGGCATAGGGTAAATATCCTAGATACCTAAGCTCGCCAACAGCTTCTAGTTGTGAGATTTTTGTTTCTAATGTCTTACTTTGCCATCCTCGACCACCAACTAAAACAAGCGGGTACCTACGGCGTTCCTTAGTCAGTAAGCTCATGTAGGCATCAATCAAGCCTTGCAAGTTTTTTCGCGGTTCAAGTGTTGCCACGGCGAGCAAGTATTGGCCATAAGTTAAATGGTGTTGTTGCATAACAACTTGAACTTCGGCTTCAGTGCGCGGACGATATTGGGGTACGACACCAAGAGGAACTGCTGTGATGCGATCAGCGGCCACACCAAGAATCGAGATCAGCTCATTTTTTACATACTGGCAATCGGTAATAATGTGCTGTGCTCTTTCTAAAGTCTTGGGCAACTCCCGTTCCATATGTCGAACACGTTCTCGTGGATGGTATTGAGGATAATGAAGAAATGAAAGATCATGGACTGTTGCAATAGAACAACCATCAAAGGGTTTAAGAATATAGTTCGGCTCATGATAAATTCCATGTTTAGAATGGTTGCGTAACGCATAGGTGAACATTGAATTTATCATTTTACTGCGCAATTGATACGCACCGGGTATCCGTCTTACGATCCGTCGTGCGCTATCAAATTTTCTATCACCAAATACTGTGTTGGCCTCTAACAATATGGGTTCATCAGGGTTGACCATTCGAGCCTGAGAGAAACAAGAAAGTTTGTCGATATCACGATGATTGGATAAACCTTCTACTAAATGCTTGGTATAGTAGCCAATCCCCGTTAATGGTGGAATTAACGAATCGACGTTCAACAATACGTTCATCTTCATCGCTTACCACCAACTTTTCGCCGCCAATCATTGAGAATTTGCAGCAGTGTCGTTTCAAATTCAATCTGTGGTTGCCAGGCGAGATAGTGCTTTGCGGCACTATTGACACCCGTAGCAATCGGGGTGTCGCTAGGTCTGATACGTGTTGGATCAATCTCTATATCAATAGGACATGATGCATATGAAATTAAGGAATCTAAAATATCCTTTATTTTGCGTGGCACACCAGAACAAATATTCAACACTAATCCTGCAGGTAACTCGGGAAGTTTTTGCAGAACCAATAGATAGGCCTGGACGACATCGTCAACGCTAAGGAAATCACGAAATGCATCAAGATTACCAACGTGTAGAATAGCTGGCTGTTGTCCATTTTCAATTCGAGCAATTTGAGCGGCAAAAGATGAAATAACAAAATCTTCACTTTGACCAGGGCCAACGTGATTAAAAGGCCGCATTCGAATGATTTTCATCCCCTGAGCGCCATACTGACCCGCCATAAGATCTGTAGCAGCCTTACTTGCAGCATAAGGATTTTGAGGTTGTAGTAGTGCTGATTCAGTAACAGGTTCACCCGTCTGGAATGAGCTGCCGTAAACCTCAGAGGAGCTGATATGTAATATGCCTGCAGTGGGAACGTATTTTTTTACCGCTTCAAAAAGGTGTAACGAACCTTTCACATTGATGTCCCACGTCAATTCGGGTTGCGAAAATGAGGTTGGCACATGTGATTGGGCCGCTAAGTGAATAATGTGAGTTGGTTTAATCAAGGCGATAGACTTAAACACAGCGTCACGACAGCGAATATCAATATTGAGGGGATCGGAACTAGCTGCTGAGTCAGGGCCATATGTCCAGACAAAGATTTCGGCGTCACAAAAGTTACTTTTCCTTAAAGCTTTTAGTAGGCGAGGACCGACGAAGCCTGTGGCACCCGTGAGTAATATACGTGATTTCTGCATTATTTTAGACAAAACTCTCTTAGATTGATCCGACAAACATCCTATTTTCTCATCTGGAAAAAAACAAGATAATTAAAAGGAAAGCCCTTGTTTGTTACGACGCATATCAGCATTGACCATCATGGTACAAAGCTGTTCAAGGGTTGTCTGTGGTTGCCAACCAAGATCACATTGAGCTTTTGCAGGATTACCAATTAAGAGCTCAACCTCAGCAGGACGATAAAATTGTGGATTCACTCTGACGATTATTTTACCAGTTGAAATATCCGTGGCGGTTTCATTTTCCCCGCTTCCATTCCAAGAGATTTCAATGTTTGCAGCTTTGCATGACATGGTGACAAAGTCTCGAACCGTTTCGGTTCGGTTTGTTGCCAGTACGTAGGTATCAGGTATATCAACTTGCAACATGCGATACATGCCATCGACATAATCTTTAGCAAATCCCCAATCACGCTTAGCATCCATATTTCCTAGTTCAAGAACGTCTTGTTTACCTAATTTTATTTTGGCAATACTATCGGTAATTTTTCGAGTAACAAATTCACGCCCACGTAATGGTGATTCATGGTTAAATAAAATACCGCTCGCAGCAAAGATATCGTAGGATTCTCGATAATTTATGGTCATCCAATGAGCATACAGTTTAGCTACACCATAAGGACTTCGTGGATAAAATGGCGTTGTCTCAATTTGAGGAACAGCTTGTACTTGACCAAACATTTCAGATGTTGATGCTTGATAGTATTTAATTTTTGGATTGACAATACGGATTGCCTCAAGAAGATGTACTGGACCGAGTCCAGTAATTTCTGCTGTCGTTATGGGTTGATCAAATGAAACGCCAACAAAACTTTGCGCAGCCAAATTGTAAACTTCATCGGGCTGAATCTTATCCAATAATCGAATACTAGCAGATTGATCAGTTAGATCATACTCAACAAGATTAAGGTTCGGATGTTTGTCAATACCCAACTCTTCAATCCGCCAGAGATTTACAGAACTAGTGCGGCGGTATGTACCATAAACTTTGTAATTTTTTTCAAGCAATAATTGAGCAAGATAACTTCCATCTTGACCTGTAACGCCTGTTATAATAGCTTTTTTCACTATAATTTCTCTTTCATAAAATTATCTATTAAGCTTTAAATTCTACCGTAAGAATCACTAAATTAAACATCCAGTTATCTTTGACAGTTCACGACGGGAGGCAACCAAGAAACACCGATAAAACGTTCATGCCCCACGTTTACAACATTGAATACAATCGCTAAATCACGCCATTCATAATTAGCGAAAACATGCGTATATTGAGTATGTAGGGACAACGAAACCGAATAGGATCCTTCGCCCATATTGGCTGAAAAAGTGAAAGTATATTCTATTTGTTCCCCTGTTGATAGCGATGATAATGGTTCGTTCAAATGAAATGTATTTGTACCGAATACAGGTTGACCAAAGCGATCTTTGATCATGTATCCAAGAACGAGTTCAGGCAAATCATTGTGAACATCAACAACAACCTTCAAGGAAACTTTCTCACCAACATTGATAGCCTCTACACATTCGCCCTGATCATTAAGAAGTTGGGATCTGGCTATCGTCGCTTCACCTGTCCCCGAAATTGTTTCGGTTTTGCCACTATCATGTTCTTGCTGTCGGACAGTATCATTCTCCCGCTCAGCAATCATTGCATTATAATAGTCCATCACATCTTCAGGCTGACCGCCCATCACAAGCTTCCCAGCATTCAAAAGAATCGCTCGATCACAGATTGACTGAATGGCACAACTATCATGAGAAACCAGTAGCAACGTTGTGCCACGATCTCTAAATTTTCTAATCCTATCGAAACTTTTATGTTGAAAATAGGAATCTCCAACAGATAAAGCCTCATCAACAATCAAAATATCAGGTCGGCGAGCGGTAGCGATACTAAATGCTAAGCGCATTTGCATACCACTAGAGAATACACGGATGGGTTGATCTATATAATCGCCAATTTCTGCAAACTGCTCTATTTCTGGCATAAGGTGATTGATTTCATCACTATTTAAGCCAAGTAACTGCCCTGCCATATACACATTTTGACGACCAGTAAAATCAGGATGAAACCCCATACCTAATTCAAGAAGAGCAGAGACTCGACCATCAAGCTTAACGGTCCCCGTTGTTGGCTGTGTCGTTCCAGTTATCAATTTCAATAAGGTACTTTTCCCTGCCCCATTGATACCAATAATTCCAACAGCTTCACCTGGACTTACCTTAAAATCAATATCTTGAAGAACCCATTTAAACCGATAACGTTGATTTGAAAAAGGGAGAATCCATTCAATCAATCGACCCCACCGATCGGGATAGCTCTTATAACCTTTACTGAGATTGCTAACACTAATACTACCCATTACAGCTCATCTACCATTTCTCCAGCTCGCTTACGAAATAAGCGCATACCCCAAACACACAACACTACACTAAACAATAATAGAGGTATAAATTCACGCCACTGAGGCTGAGTGCCACTAACAAGCACTCCTTGATACGTTGAAATAAATTTCATCATGGGATTATATACCATCCATGACTTAATTGATTCGGATAAAATATCGGCAGGATAAACAATAGGCGTAAGCCAAAACCAAAATTGTAAAAAAATGGTAAAGAACTGACCAACATCGCGAAAAAAGACATTCAAGACACCAATAATAATCGCTAAACCAATGGAAAATAAAACCTGTCCGATAAGAACAGGAAACACTGTAAAATAAACCCAGCCAGGAAAGTTACCACTAAGCACTAAAAACAAAGTAAATAATGAAAAAATAATGGCAAAATTGAGACTTGCATTTAAAATAACAATAACAGGTAATGAGATACGTGGAAAACTCATTTTCTTTATTAAATTAGCATGTTCAAGAAAAACATTTCGCCCGCGATCAACAATTTCAGAAAATAAGCCCCAAGTTAAAATCCCGGCACAAAGATATATGCTGTATGCGAAGGTCGAATCGACTCCTGGCAACTTTGCTTGCATAACTTGGGAGAAGATTACCGTATAGACAAGAATCATGGCCAGCGGGTTGAGAACAGTCCACGCCGCTCCCAGTATAGAATTCTTATATTTGAGCTGAAACTCGCGTTTGACACTACCCAGAATAAAATCGCGATAGCTCCATAATGCTTTTATAATTGTCACTTAGCACCACTCTCGATACGGCCGTAAACATCATCAAAGCGGACAATATCATCCTCTTGCAGATATTCTCCACTTTGCACTTCGATCAGAACCAGGGGGGTTTTCCCCGGATTTTCAAGGCGGTGTTTATGCCCAATGGGGATAAATGTTGATTCGTTGGTTTTAAGAAGAATCTCCTCGTCTCCGTTGACAATACGAGCCGTACCACTGACAACAACCCAGTGCTCACAACGATGGTAGTGCATTTGCAAGGACAATGCAGCACCGGGCTTGACAACAATACGTTTAATTTTAAAGCGGTTTCCTTGTTCAAGCTCTGTGTATGTACCCCACGGACGATGAACAGTATCATGGCTACGATAACTGCAATGCCCCTCGAATTTGAGTTTTTGTACTATTTTTTTAACATCCTGCACATGGTGTCTGGACGCGACGAGTAGGGCATCCGAGGTATCGACAACGATAAGATCCTTGATGCCGACGGCGGCCACCAGTCTACCTTCACTGCGGATATAATTATCCTGACTATCAACTAATACCGCTTCCCCCTCGACACGATTACCCGCAGCATCAGCAGGGATCAGTTCACTTAACGCCGACCACGATCCCACGTCGCTCCAACCCATGTCGCAACCGACCACGGCAACATTGGAGGCTTTTTCCATCACCGCATAATCAATTGAAATGTCTGGAATGGTCGCAAAAAGGGTCTTATCCATCAGGAGGGGTGATGTTTGCGCTGATGATGCCTGCCAACATTTCTCGGCACCACGATAAATCTCTGCGGCATGCACATCTAGGGCGTCCAGATACGCCTTGGCGGTGAAACAGAAAATTCCAGCGTTCCACAGATAGTCACCGGACGCAACATATTTTTCGGCGATCTCCATTGTCGGCTTTTCAGCAAAACTTTTGACCTTATGAGCCGTGATTGAATCTGAAACGTCTGCGACGTCAATTGGTTCTCCAACCTCTATATAACCAAAACCCGTATCTGGTTGTTTAGGGTTCAGACCAAACGTCACCAGCAACCCCTGCTCCGCCAAATCACGCGCTTTTTTCACCGCACGTTCAAAAACAGGCTGCTTTTCAATCACATGATCCGCGGGCAAAACCAGCATCACGGTTTCAGAGCCGAAGTGTTCAGATACGTAAAGTGCCGCCATGGCTATGGCCGGAGCGGTATTGCGCCCCGTCGGCTCAAGCAGAAACTCCAGTTTGGTGG
Organism: Thermodesulfobacteriota bacterium; assembly: GCA_034722515.1. Classification (GTDB taxonomy): domain Bacteria; phylum Desulfobacterota; class Desulfuromonadia; order Desulfuromonadales; family Desulfuromonadaceae; genus Desulfuromonas. The sequence goes on from JAYEOA010000082.1 coordinate 11,326, forward strand.
TTTTGGACATGGGAAGCGATGCAAATTCATCCAAGGTCTGAAAAAAATGATCACGATTTGTAACCGTCAGAATTTCATTCACAGCTTCAAAGTTCGCAACCCGCTCGAATGTTTTCTGGATCAAACTACGACCATCAGCGAGTTTAATGAATGGTTTAGGATATGTTTCGCGTGAGACAGGCCACAAACGAGCCCCAACTCCACCAGAAAGTACAATAGATATCAACATCGAGCATCCTTAAGATTGATTCAAAACAACATTCAACACTAGATCTTCGGATCTGACTTCGCCTCGCTCCATTCCTGCTACGTTGCGAAAACGTTAAGGGTTACATCAATAAACAAACGCAAATTATAAACCTGTTTGGGCACCAAAATCAAGCACTGTTTACCCCAAGATCTATATAGTAAAGCGTTTCATGAACTCCAAACCCCTTATATAGAAACACACCTACTACCGTTCAACATTCAGTTCACCGAACGTTGGCGACGACGCTGTTCACTTTGGGCTAATGAAGACGAGAGGGGGGGGGACGTTGTTGACTTCCTCGACAAACTATCCTATCATCAACGTTACCGCACCAAATAACCCCAATTTAATTAGGACAATTCATGCCTCGTCAACCAAGGATCGATAGCCCAGGACTACTGCATCACATCATTTTTCGTGGTATCG
>JAYEOA010000083.1:0-2412 GCA_034722515.1 Thermodesulfobacteriota bacterium
TTGTGGAGCTTGCGTTCTTCGAGGTGGTCGTTGAAGCGGTCGAGACACTCGCTAAACCTATTTTGCTGTAAATTAGCTTCAGTCATTTCAATCTGATAGCTGAAATTAAGGCTGATAACGCCATTAAATTGGCGATAAAACCACTGTTGTAATTCCAGTTCAAATGTTTCCAAAACTGCTTTAATGCGTGACGTTGCCGGAACGAGAAGGATAAACCGCCCACCGGCATCCATAATTTTAGCAACCTGATGTAATTCCAGCTTTTTCAGCAAATTTAGAATAACGGTATGGGTAATCATCTGGATATAAAATGAGCGGGCGCGAAACATCTTGGCAACCCCGGCGGCATGGGATTTATCAATGCCAAAGATATATTTTTGAATCCCCGATAGATCACCACCCACCAGCAGAAACTTATTTTCTGTATCCGCCTTAGCGCCACAAGCGATACCGGTATCAGCTTGATAAATAGCTAGAGCCTGCGCTAATGCCGCTGTGGTGGTGGAGTGGTCATAAAGGGGGATATCGGGCATGGTTGTGTAGGTACTGGAAGGGATGCACCAAGTGTATTTTTCGAGTAATGACGTTATCGAAGCAATGTAATGATTCACACCATAATCGAGGGGAAGATTCTTTAAATCGTCCAAAAACTGTTCAAACAAGGTAGCGTAATCGGTTTTTTGAGCAATCTCTCTTTTTACCGGAAAAGCAGCTTCAAGTTCATCGATTGGTCGCAAGTGATGATAATGACGATCTGCTTCATCAACATCATCCCAACTCATTGCTTTCTTCAAATTGATCTGGTCAAAAATACTGACCAGTCGGGCTTTTTTGTAATTACCGTCTTCTGCTTCACCACCTATTCTGTCGGCACCGGCAGACAAGCGATCCCCCATTTGAATTGCAAGTTCCAATGGGCTGTCGGCAGCTGGTTTGTGGTGGGCTGATGCCAGCCGTGCCAAGGAGGAACGCTGTTGTTCTAACTCTGGCGGCAATGGCAGATCGTTCTCGATAAAATAATCGGTGTAGAGAACGTGTTTATGGGTGGCATAACCATCTCTATGAATAGGGCAGTACATATCCTCTTGAGCTGCCGACTTGCGGCGACCGGCACGCTGGGCAAATTTCCCGATATCGTGCAGTAATGCCGCTAATACCAACAATTGTCGTTCATCAAGGTTCATATTAGGTATTCTCCTTGTTGGGTGATGTTACTTAATCGAGTAGTTAATTTTTCCCAGACCAAAAGCGGTCTGTTTACCAATATGTAATTTTTGCGCCAAAGCGAACAGGGGCAAATATGGTGCGATATCGCCACTAAAGGTAATAGTGCCAATATGTCCACCCATGAGCATAGTTTTCTCTTGTCGATTTGAATAACGCTTCCAATCTTGCCAGTGCAAGTTATCGTTACAAACAACAATTTCACCAGCGGCGGCAACCAAACCGCGATAATCGACATCTGGTTCACCGTCACCATAACAATTAAATATTGAGGATATACGGCGCAACATTGCCCTCACTAAAATTTCAAAGGTTATGGCAGTACTGAAACGGTTATTTGATTTAAGCCGCAGCGGAGTAATACATTCTACTTGCAACGTCATCGGGTCACAGCCTGCGATAGGATCAAACTGTAAATTCTCTAACTGCATGTTATCTTGGAGCTGACGCTGTTGGTGATGGTATATTTCATGTTCGCCTTGGCTCACGCTAAGCAATTTAAAACGCGCCCGTTTGCCATTTATCCGTTTACCGATCCCCTGCTGCCCCATCTGTTCAAAGGCATAGATGTAATATGGAAGGTAATCGTTGAACTCACCCAATAAAATCAGATTGAAATTAAAAAAATCGCCGACAGCGTAATCTACTTTCTCTTCCGGTGGCGGTTCTATGATATAGGGGTGTGGTTTTGCAGCTTGATTATAGGAATTACTGTCATCAAATCGCTCAAATGTGCGAGCATAAACGCAGCGTGACCTGAGCAAACAATCATCACACTGCTGTTTTCGCACAGCACAAACAACTTTTTTTAAGGCACTACCAAACGCTCCTCTAAATGTCGAACCTTTGTAAACTGGTAATCTAGCCTGATCTTTTAGAATACTTGTCAATTGATAACGACCATATTTTAATAACATTATTCACCTGAATTTATGTCAACCTTCTAGCTCATCAACTCTGAGCAACCACTGCCTTGGTCACCATACCTGATATGCTGAAACAAGTTAATCATTCTAATGTTAAACCACAATCGGGGGGACGCACAATCGGGGGGGACGTTGTTGATAAACTGGACAGGAATCCAATCAGACGTTGCATGCAACGTCTCTACACAAGAACCGTAAGGACACGGCGTGCATTGTTTAATTCATGCAAAAGAAAAACTATAGAAGCATAGGGGACGTTCTT
>JAYEOA010000084.1:0-11899 GCA_034722515.1 Thermodesulfobacteriota bacterium
TTATTTTCATTCATGTCGATAATAGTGTCCTAGCTAGTTTTGACAACCTAGCAGTTTAAAGATGCAAATTTAGCCAGATTATCTTTCTGCTCCACGTTCATTTAGCAACTATGACAGTACACTACCTAATTGTCAATTCCGGTAAATTTCATTCAAAACACATGCCCACTGTGTCAAGAATGTCCCGCCCACCTATTTTAACGGGCAGGACGGTCTAGTGACAACACCTGATCATGCCAGTGCAATTCAAAACTTTTAAAAGTGGGGATAGTGGGGATAAAAGCAGGTACTAAATCAGCTAACGCTGCAGGATAAAAACCTTGCTTGGCAAAATATTGTTGAATAGCCTTTTCGACACCAATCGCCCGATTAAATACCTCAATATCATCACGGTAGCGTTGCTTCACCGCTTCATCGGCTTCAACGGCAAGCATTGATCGTAGCGAAATAAGCCCCGCATATAGATTGCCGCCACGGGCGGATAATATTGCCGAAAAATGACCAAACCACGATGGAGCGCCATCACGTGTAGCCAACTCAGCAAACACTTCCGAGGCACGTTGTGACTCGTTCATGTAGTAAAAATAGTTGAAACCACGAAAAAAGGGGATGATGGTATCATGCTGACCATCTAAATCGGTATAGCGGGCTAAAATATCATTGGCAATACCGGCATACACAGGGGAGATATGGGGAAGAGTTGCCTGACACAGATAATAGGGGTCGATAAATTCGGGATACAGGCTGGTCGCTACATCAAGGTTAGAACTCAGGCTGTTTGCATTTTTTGCCATGATAGCCGAAGGGATGTTGTTGCCATTAAACACCGCACACTTAACAAACAGCATTTCGGCACCAAGTTGTTGAAAAAAACCTAAGGCGACACGTTGAACAATAGCGGGCAATGGTTGCGTTAAAGTCGGCAATGCACGGGTAACCAGTTGTTGCTGCTGTGAAAAAACGGCTAAATAGCCCCCGGCAACTAAGGCAAAAACAATAACCAAACGCTTCATCGCAAATCCTTGCGAGCATAAACGAAACAGGCTAACCATAAAACCAGTACAGCGTAGACCAATATGGTGACAAAATTAATGGACAATACCGTTAACGGTGGCAACGCCTGGGCGGTAATCACATAGGTTTTAAAATCAAGCACGGAAAAATCGGGGAATAGCGCAGATAACCAGGCTAAAAACTGCCCCTTAAAACCAGGATTACTGCCGGAATTTTGCAGCACCGTTTCGCGCACAACTGGCAATCCAGAGCAGATTAAATAGTAGGAAAGTGCTAGCAACAGCACTGTAAAGCTGCCACGAATCAAACCCGATAACAACAAGATGACCGCCAATAGAGTTAACTCAATCAACGACAGACCCAACCAGGTCAACAGATAATGGCTGGTTGAAAAATGGCTAAAATAGACCGGATCAATCTGCCCTTTAATGGTGACCAGCACCACATAGCCTGCCCCAGCCAGCAACAGATTTAACAGCAGCAACAAAGCGGTTAGGCCGGTAAACAAACCCAATATATACTCGGCTCGCGACAGCGGTCTGGCTAATATAGTGTGAATCAGGCGTTTATTACCCCCCCATGCGGTAACATTTACCGCATGAAAAAACAGAAAAATCAAACCGGTTAAAAAACTGATGGAGAAAATAAAATCGCTAGAAACACGGCCAATATCACGCGGGATAAAACCAAAGAACAATAAACCACCCGCCTCACACGCCAAGGCGAGACACAATAAGCCGATAATCGCATGGGAACGGATACCGTCAATAACAATAATCCGCGCCAAAGCGGTCATTCGCTGCCAACAACTAAACATGGGCATCACCATCACCGTTATTATTACCGATAATAGCTAAAAAAGCCTCGGTAATTGTTGTCACCTGCTGTTGCGTGCAAAATTGGGGGACGGTGCCATCAAACAACTTCTCGCCGTGGTGCAACACCAATAGGCGGTCGGCCAAACGATCAACATCTTCTAAAATATGGGAACAAAACAGGATGGTTTTGCCTTGTTGCTTTAGTCTTAAAATTAGCGAGATGATCTTTTCACGCCCCACCGGGTCTAAGCCACTCATCGGTTCATCCAAAATCAACAGCTCAGGATCACCGATCAATGCCACAGCAAAGCTGGCACGTTGCTGCATCCCTTTTGAGTAAGAGCGTAGCGGACGCTTGCGTACCTGCCACAATTCAAGCTCACGCAACAAAGATTCGCTACGTTGTTTAATTGCGCTACGGGATAAACCACAGGAAGATCCGGCAAAGCGCAGCATATCGAGTACAGTTAAATTAGCGGGAAAGCTAGCAACTTCAGGCAGGTAGCCGATAGATTTACGCAGATTTGCGTTATTGACTGGTTGACCGAGAATTCTAATTTCACCACTATCGGGGCGGATAAAATCCATCAGCAGGTGGATACAGGTGCTTTTGCCGGCGCCGTTGGCACCGATGAGACCGAGGGTTTCACTCTGATTAAGGTCAAAAGACAAGTTTTCCATCGCCAGATTGGCAGAGGATCCAAATTCTTTGGGGTAGGTTTTGCTTACAGCGGTATAGGTGATCACAGGTTATCCATCTTCACTATAAAGCACAAATTTTTCAGGGTCGAGTAAACTCGACCCTGAAAAGATACTACACAAAAGTTATAATTTACATGGCGGCCCAGTTTGCAGTTGGTGCCCCACCACCAGCAGCACCAGTTAAATCGTCCGTACCCACAGTTGCACCAGGAACAGTTGCAGCGATTGTATTTCTATTAGCAGCTACAGTTGGCCAAGTAGAATTTACGACTCGATAAATAGTTGTCGTATTGTCGGCATCCGAACCATACGCAGTATCACCATCGTTATGACGAGCAGCCACAACATATGAATCGTACAACGGAGCATTTGTAATAATAACATCAACATAAAGATTAACCCCATTGCTTACACCTATAGGGAGCTGGCTCTGTACGTTGGAAGTATTAACACCCGCAATACGCCCACCTGTCACTGTATTATCCGTAGATGCAGGGGAAATTGGACCGGTATATGTAGCGCTACCATCGCCAGGTGCCGCAGCTTGAAGGAGAACCGTGGCTGCTTGAAGTCCACCATCAATTCCACCATAAGACTGATTGTCTGCCCACAAAGACTCCTGTGCAGTTTTTACATTACGCACATCTGACAATGCAGCAGAGTTATACGCCCTCTGCCGATAGCTCGCAAACTGAGGAATAGCAATAGCAGCCAAAATACCAATGATCGCAACAACGATCAACAGCTCGATCAGGGTGAAACCACCTTCGCTTTTTCTAAACTTACTCAACATAATCATTTCCCCTTTCTTAGAGAAAAACAGTAAAGCCGAACTATTCGGCCAGTCGGTAAAATAACTTTGCTCACACAACAATAACTCATTACGCTAAATTCTATAACTCCTTAAACAAAAAACAAGGTCAAACATGCAATTATTTACCCATTACTCAATGTGTAAGGGCGAATGCATCCGCGAATCTGGTTTATTAGACCTTCGCTACACGATAATCATTCATTACAATTATTATGCCAGAATCAGCTAAACGCCTAACCTCTGGAAACTAAGCGGTTTTATTTGCTTGCCATATCGCCACATTGCAGTGAAATAACAATTTACGCACGGTGAAGTGACGTTTTTTGTCACCCTGCTCGCGCCAAGAAAGATCAGAATCTAACACAGGGGCGTTCTCACACGGAGGCACAGAGACACTAAGAAGAGCTAAAGCTAAACCAAGTTCTGAGATCTTCAGGTTTTAAGGCCCAACCTTTGTGGCTTGGTGGCTTTGTGTGAGCCGTTTTTGACTGTTCAATTCACAACAGCGGTGCGAACAGAAGTAATTACAGGCTAAAATTCTCAATTCGCGACAATTGCACAGCACTGTAATTAGGTTGCTGCATTAAGAATTGATAAATCGGTCTATATTTTTGCTCTCGAACGATATTTACCAATATACCCTCATCGAAATTCATATAATCGTGAATCATCGCATTACGAAAGCCAACAGCCTGCATCAAATCATGGTACAGCTCATCATTAATCAACCCAACCTCGTACAGGACAATAAAAGCATCTCGACCACGACTCGGCACAAGTGGGCAATCATAGTGCTTTAGAATTCTGCGTGCTTTACCTATTGAATTTTCGATAAGAATTTGCAATGAAGCCCGTGCTGCTCTCAGTTCGATTTTACTGAGTATGCCAACTGAGCTTAGTTGATCACACAATGTATCAAGCACCTCTTTTTCACATTCAGCTGTTTCGATCGTGCTGTTTAAATAGGCAGCAAAACTCATCAACATCTCCTTTAAGGACAACATATTGCGATTGAATACTGTTTAGTAGTGTCGGGAGGGCAATCCGTAAGTCAACTACATCAAAATCTTCATCGGCCAAGGATAGCAAGATACCAAGATCAATACGAATTTTCGCTAAAGACCCCCAATCACAGTCTTGAGATTTATCCATCAAAACAGCAAAGTCATAATCGCTTTGGGCGTGAACCTGCGAGCCATTGACGGAGGCCCTTGAGCCAAACAACAGTGCTAATTTCACATAGGGTAAGCGGGAAAAGGCTTGCCGTAATGTATCGATGGGCAATTCTTTCACCTTGCCATAAACCCTGCGTGATTCATGAATCATTCGCTGCTCCAGTTGAGATAGTCGACGAGACGGCGTTGACATGGGAAGTACAAATTTACTCGTAACGCAACCGAGGGACGTTGTTGACCTACTGGACAGGAAAACAATCAGACAAAAGGCAATGGCGTGACGCTCTTAAATAACTAAATAAACATTCCAAACTTTTTTTTGAACACAGATACAGGCTGATGCACACAGATGAAGTCTAAGTCAAAAACAATAGCCTTTTGGTTTTAAGATCTTATCCGCTTTTATCTGCAGTTATCTGTGTTCAACTACTGCCTTTGATTTTGCCTGGCGGGACGCTCTTAAATAACTAAACAAGCACCACCCTACAAACGCAGTTCTAAACCGTATTTTAACAGGGATGGACAGGATATACAGGATGTAAAACAAAAAACAAAAGGGTTAAGCCTTTATCCTGAATATCCATTTTTATCCCTGTAAATATGCCTTTTGCCTGCCTCAAGCAAAAGCTACATGGTCGGATCTTGAGATATAAGCTTTTAAAGCAAAAATCTCCGGGCGAGGATGAGACGTTGCATGCAACGTCTTTCCCTATTGGCATGTTTTACGTGCATTGACAATTACCGCAGCAACAATCCTTCAACATAAGAAAAATGCTTGTCCAAAGTATAAAGTGGCAGACCATGCTGTAATGCTACCGCAGCAATCCAAATATCGTTTGTAGGTATGGGGGTGCCATTTTTTTTCAATTTATTCAAAATAGCACTGTAATGCTCAATAGTATCAACATCAACCAGACAAATGGCAACCCGAGGAGAATCAAGAAATTGCCCAAGTTCATTGCGATTTTCTTTTATTCTGTTTCCAGCTTCAAATCCGGACAACAATTCTCCTATAGAAATTACGGAAATTCCGATATAAGAAACCTGCTGCAAGTTTGCAATGACTTCATTATTCCCCCGCAATAAATTAGAATATATATTTGTGTCGATGATAATTTTATTCATTTCCACAGCTCTTGATCTATCTGGCGCTCACTATCAATTTTTTCTTGAATCGACAAATAATCATCCTCTGCCCACTTACCGAATAAATGATCCAAATCATGATGCTCAGCAGTGAAGATCTTCTTTTTATCAAGTCCTACTAATTTTTGTAATACTTCGAGAACAAGCTGATTGACACTTTTGTTGGATGCTGCGGCTCTCTTCTTTAACAAGGAAATTAACTGATCATTAGCACCACGGATTGACATTGATTTCATAATAACCTCCAGCGATCTATAATTATGACTGCAGCATGAGTTCAATATATGCATTCATTGATATTTTGTCAACACAGGAAGAGCGTCGAGGGCGGGACGCTCTTAAATAACTAAATAAACATTCCAAACTTTTTTTTGAACACAGATACAGGCTGATGCACACAGATGAAGTCTAAGTCAAAAACAATAGCCTTTTGGTTTTAAGACCTTATCCGCTTTTATCCGCAGTTATCTGTGTTCAACTACTGCCTTTGATTTTGCCTGGCGGGCGGGCAATTTTACGTGATCAGGGGTGGTCAGTTTATGTTGTCAAAACTATAAACTTAAACAACCCCCCTGTGTCAGAATAGAAGTCGTCTCCACTTGTGATACTATAGTCTAAACTCAAGGGGCAAAAAGAGAGGACATATGACCCATTATCCAAAAGAGCTAAAAGATAGCATGATTGCCAAAATGCTACCTCCGCAAAACATCAGCGTGCCACTATTGGCAAAAGAAACCGGCATACCAACAGGTACACTGTATACATGGCAGCATAAAGCACGAAGACGCAGTGTTTCTGCAAAGCCAGTGGGTAATATACCAAGCAATGAAGAGCGGTTTACCATTGTTCTGGAAACTGCCAGTCTAAACGAAATAGAACTTGGTGAATACTGTCGGCAAAAAGGTATTTACCCCGAACATATCCAAAGCTGGAAAGACACTTTTATTCAAGAATCAGCCTCGTCAGCAAAAATGAGCAAAGCACAACGCCAGCAGGCACAGCAACAGAGCAAAACAATACAGCAGCTATCAAGCGAGTTGCACCGCAAAGATAAAGCCCTAGCCGAGGCAGCAGCACTGTTGATTTTGCAAAAAAAGTTCCAAGCGCTGTGGACAGAAGCAGAGGACGAAAAACTGATCTGCTGCAGCGCAAAGAAATAATTACCATGCTCGATGAATGTTGTGCTGCCGGAGCACGTTTAGCAAAATGTTTACGAAGGGTAAATTTTCAAGCGCCCTGTTTAAGCGGGTTTGTGACCTGTCTGGGAACTGCTGGTAGATTGGTACAACAATGAACATCAACACAGTTCCATTAAATTTGTAACCCCAGCACAACGCCACCGTGGTGAGGATCACGAAATTCTACAACGAAGGAAAGAACTTTACGCTGCAGCTAAAAACAACCGACCAGAAAGATGGTCAGGTAATTGTAGAAATTGGGATCGCATTGAAGTGGTTACGTTGAACTATGAGCAAGCGGTAAAGGAGCAGTTGTTACTCCGAGCAAATGGATAGATAAAAATACGACAGTTTACTTGACATCTACCGCCTGGCATCTCATCTGCTTGGAAAGTGTGCCAGAGGTGTTTCGGCAGATTGGCAAATAATGTACCAGCACCCGGTTTTTTGGTTGGAAACTTTTGTAGACACTGATCGTTTCAAAGGAACATGTTACCGCGCAGCGAATTGGCAGTTTCTCGGAAACACCTCCGGTCGCGGAAAATATAACAAGACACAAAAACAACTCACTTCAATAAAAGCCATGTATGGTTTTCCTCTGGTCAAAGATTTTCGCCAAAGGCTATCCCAAGAATAGAATGGGTGTTACCACTACTTTTGGAGAAGTTACTGATACAACTGGTAACTATTGGCTTGTAGGTGTCATTTTTAAAAAAGATGGAACCGATGGAAGCAAAAAAAATAGTCACTATTTGTTTATTGTTGCTTTTCACATTTGCGGTGCCGCAATTGCTGTGGGCAACCAATGGGATGAATATGATTGGCTATGGTGCAGCTTCCAGTGGTATGGGGGGCGCGGATCTAGCGTTGGTGGACAATGTTACCGCCATGAATATCAATCCCGCCGGTCTTGCCGGATGTTGTGGTGCCCAGTTGAGTATTGGTAATAGTGCTATGCAGCCGCACAATCAGCACCGCGATATGCATGGTAATGATACTCAGGCGAGTGCGCAGGTTTTTCATTTGCCCCTGTTGGCTTGGGCATACCCCTTAAAAAACCAGCCACTGATCGTTGGTCTTGGTCTGTTCGCTCAGGGCGGGATGGGGGTTCAGTATGATTTGCGCATGCCCTTCGCCGATATGTTTTCTCTGACCAGGGAAAAGGATGAACTCTCCAGTGAAATCAGCTACGCAAAACTAACCCCTACCATCGCCTGGTGCAGTGATGATCGGCGGCTAAAAATCGGTGCCAGTCTCAATATTGGCTATGCCAATGCCGAGATGAGCATGTTTCCTCATACCAGTTTGTTTGTCGATAACAACGGTGATGGAATCGCTGTGGATGCGGGGGAGATCGCTTTCTTCGGCATGGAGATGGATGATGCTCAAGCCCTTGCCACTGCAATGCGTTTCGGTTTTCAGTATCAATTAGGCAAGTTTACTTTGGGTGGGGCATACCTCAGTAGCACTAAGCTGAAGTTTGACGATGGTAAAACCCGAATAAACTATTCGGCTATCGGTATGGGAGTGGTTGAGTATGATACGCAGCTGAGCGGATTTAACTGGCCGCAACAGGCCGGTCTTGGCATCAGTTACCGGGTTAGTTCGCGCCTGAAGGTCGCTATCGACGTTGATTGGATCGACTGGTCATCGGCGATGAAGGAAATTACATTCATCATCAATAGTCCTGACCACCCCGATGCACCCGCTGGTATGACCACTATCTACCCGATGCATTGGGAGGATCAGTGGGTATTGGCTCTGGGGGTCGAATATCTTGTCACCTCCAACTGGCAGCTACGTCTGGGTTATAATCATGGCAATAATCCGATACCAGATGAGCATTTGCTCCCCTTTTTCCCGGCAATCAGCGAGGATCATATCACTATTGGCAGCGGCGTGAAGCTCGGTCGGTGGAAGGTAGATTTTGCCCTTGAGTGGGCGCTGGCCAACCGTGTCAACAGTACCAATTCACTATTTTGTAAGCATGGCTTTGACGAAGAAGCTTCCCAGTTTACCACCCACCTGATGATCAGTTATTCCCTGTAAGCCATTAATCGGGTAACATGTAGCCTTCCCACTAATCGAATTTGAACTTATATTGCGGAGGTCATTATGATTTCACCACCAGATGTCCACTTGCTGGATCAGCCACCCATGGCTGTTCTTGATCTGTATGGACGGATGTTTTCCTATACGTCTAGTAGATCTTTTAAGGGCGTTCAGCCTGCCATGTGGCAGTGTTCAGATGAAAGTCAGGGGATCAAGCGTTCCTTGTTTGGCTATGTTTACAACTGCCCGGTGTTTAATCTGGGCCGGGTCGGTGCCTTGATTGATGCACAGCGGCTACTTCCGGCCGGTCGTCATGGACAGGATTTGGTGATCTTTGGCGGCAGTCATATCGGTAGCCATTTGATTGATGGCATCGGTCATGTGGAACGAGTCAATGGGAGTATTTCGCCCTGTTGCGGTATGCTGTATCGGGTGTTGAAGGATTACTTGCACCTATACAGGCGAGCCCGTGGCCTTATTCGTCTGTTTCGCGAGGGGAGCAGTTTGCGCATCGAGATCCCCTATAAATATCTGTTTGTGCCGCGAGCCGCCGACTCCCCCCAGCTTAAACTGCATATTGAACGACTGGTCGAGGGCAACGCATTGCGCGACTCCGGTAATGGCAAAGTGTATCGACTTAATGGAGAATTTGCCCAAAAACATGATTTTGCCATTCGAGAATTGGATGGCGATGGTTGTGTGATCGGCGATCTTTTAGAGAGCGATCATTTCACCTTTGTCCAAAAACTCGATTATGACAGTCAGGATATCGGTGATTTAATCACTACCTCAGTGTTTGGTTTTATGAATGAGATTGTTACCTCAGCACAGCCCCATCGTCGCCTGGCCGATATCAATACCTGGCGCCAATTTCATCATCTGATCAATTACCTGACCGATCATTTTGAGTTGCGTGATCGCAATATTTTTATTGTGGCCGGATTGTGCATCGACCACAGTGTGCGTCTCAATACGATTATCCCCCAATTTGGATTTTTGCTGGAAGGTGGACAGGTACTTGATGCCAAATATTTTGGCCCAAAAGAAATTAACAGCTTGCTGAATAGTAATACACCGACGTTGCCGGATTACACCTTTATGCAGTATGCCGGTGTCAGTTCCGCTTGATTTCCAAGTTTTGCAGATAAGTATAAGGGGGGATAAAAATGATGAATAGGTTAACGAAGTGTTTGGCGTTATTGATTGTGACGGCAATGTGGTAACGTATTTCTTGCGATTATGATGCCCATTTGAGATTAAGTTTTTTATGTTTTATAGCGCAATCTCTCAAATATAGATTGATCAAGTTCTGGTAGGGTATGCTGGTATCTTCTGCCATGTTTTTGAAATAATGAATAGTGTCTTCGTCGAGCCTGATACTGATTGCTTTTTTTAATTTTTTAGCATATGGATTTTTAGTACTATCTGAAAAATCGTATTCTTTTCTCATGATTTAAACCTCCTGTATGATTGACCTTCTTTACGGGTAGCCTTACGTGCAGATATGATTCGAATCATATCGTCATCAACTTCAACATGCATTACTACCAGCAGCCTTATCAATGTAGAGATGACCAGCAGTATAAATTTGCTTCATCTGTGGAGTGGTTTGGATCATGTTTTAATCGGGCAAATTCATCCAAAAATACGGACTTCGCTTCCTCGAAGCTGATGCCATGTTTGGTTAAATTAGATTTTGATTTCTTGTCATGCCAAACAAATTTCATGCGTTAAAGATATATACAATGTATATCTATGTCAAGTGGTAAGTGTTTGAAAAGACTTTATCCTGAAGGCCGTTTCGTAGTACGTTCAGACGCTGATCAATAGGATGCCGATTTGACGTTATAAAGATTTTGATTTATGGAGGTGATGACATATGCGACCATTTTACAACACAGGCTGGAGCAGGAGATTGTTGTCGGGGCTGATGGTACTTGGTGTATTGGCTGTGATGGTAAGTTGTGCACCTGCTCCGATTGTACCTCCCATTGTCGTACCTTCTCTGCAGGCAGCGGCGTGGAACGATTTACCCGGTTGGCTGGAGGATGACTCTAGCGAGGCATTAACGGCATTTCGCGCCAGTTGTCGGTCACTAAAATATCGCCCTGATTGGCAGAACGTGTGCACGGCGGTGGTTCAGGTCGATGCGGATGAAACAGCAATACGCGAGTTTTTTCAGAAAAACTTTACCCCGTGGCAGTTAGTTAACGAGGATGGTAGCGCTAGCGGGCTAATTACCGGTTACTATGTGCCCGATCTCGATGGTTGTCGTCAACCCGACAATGGGTACACCTATCCACTATATGGCAAGCCGGATGATTTGCTGGTGATCGATCTGGCGGCGGTTTATCCCGAATTGGGCAGTTATCGCTTGCGGGGCCGATTGGATGGTCAGCGCGTAGTACCATATTGGAGTCGTGATCAGATCGACGGTTTGCAACAGCCGTTGACTGGTCGCGAACTGTTCTGGGTGCGCGATCCGGTGGAGTTGTTCTTCTTGCAGGTGCAAGGTTCAGGACGGATTAATCTCGATGATGGTTCACAGGTGATGGTGAACTATGCCGACCAGAACGGTCATCCCTACCGTTCCATCGGTAAACTATTGCTGGAGCGTGGCGAGATGACCCCTGACCAGATGTCGATGCAAAATATCGCCGCCTGGGGGCGCAGCCATCCCCATAAAGTGCAACAATTGCTCAACGAAAACCCCAGCTATATTTTCTTCCGTACCCTGGATGACGGCGTGGTAACACCTCCCGGTGCCCTCGGTGTTCCCTTGACCCAGCAACGCAGTATCGCCGTTGACCCCCGTTCGGTGCCCTTAGGTGCGCCGGTGTTTTTATCCACCAGTTGGCCGAATAGCGATCAACCATTACAGCGCTTGATGGTGGCACAAGATACCGGTGGAGCGATCAAGGGGCGGGTGCGAGCAGACTTTTTTTGGGGCGTGGGTGATGATGCCGGTAGCTACGCCGGGCGCATGAAGCAAAGTGGTCG
>JAYEOA010000085.1:0-11697 GCA_034722515.1 Thermodesulfobacteriota bacterium
CCTGATCAAGACCGAGGCGAGCAACATGATCACGCATTGTCCACAGAGTACGCGGTGCAACATAGGAACTAACATCAGAAGCATCGGTTACATTGAGCGCATACTGCCAGAGGATATTAAAAGAAAATTGCTGAACAGTTTCTTCATCGCTAAGATTCTCCATCTGTTGAAAGTTTTGCTACTCTGAAGGGCATCACACTACATTAGAATGATTGCATTACGCTTTTTTTTCTGCTTAAATGAATTGAGGTAAGTTAATCGTATTTCTCAAACTTAAACAGGAGGTATCATGCATCACGCTCTCAAAACTCTTACGCTAGTTCTTGCCCTTGTTGTTGTTCTTGGGCTACCATTAAGTGGTTTCGCTGCCGAGAAGATCGACATCAATACGGCTACAATAACACAACTTCAAATAATTAAAGGTGTTGGTCCTAAAACAGCGGATAAAATCGTTGCGTATCGTGAACAACATGGGCAATTCAAAACCGTGACGCAATTATGCGAGATAAAAGGTATTGGTGAAAAATCGCTGCAAAAGATGGTTGAACAAATATGCGTTAAATAACTATCAACAAATACGGCTAAATTGGGCAGTGGTTGCAAATAACATTTCAACCACTGCCGATCCTAGCACTGCCTATTACCCACAAATAGTACTCAACCAACTAATGTTCTTCTTCCTGCAATGCAAATCCCAGGCACATATATTGAAACTCATGGTAACCATGCCATAGGATCTGGTGTCATGGTGGTGGATCGTTTTTGCGATTAAGATACCCACCAATTTTTGCTACCAACATAATCGCTTCGCCCAGAAGTACTGGTGATTTTATCCCTTTTTTTTTGCGTATGCCTTTAGATTTCGCAATTCTATATCTGAGAATAAGACTTCTGCTGGAAGTTCAGGGGTTTCTCTACCTAGTAAGGTCATTAACATAATTCGCCTCCCCTGTGTCAGGATAGAAGTCGTCTCCACTTGTGATACTATAGGCTAAACTCAAGGGGCAAAAAGAGAGGGCATATGCCTCATTATCCAAAAGAGCTAAAAGATAGCATTATTGCCAAAATGCTACCTCCGCAAAGAGTGTTATTGTTGCCGATTATTGACCCTGTCGCGCATCTCATCGGTTATAAATCGATCAGCATACGATAAAATTAGCCCCATAATAGCTAAGTCATCGGTGACACCGAGAATGGGGATGGTGTCGGGAATTAGATCGATGGGCATGAGCAGGTATAGTACTGCGATCACCATCAATGTTTTAATCAGCCACGGGGTTGTGGGACACAGAAACAGTTCTTTATACAGCCGGGCTTTTTCGATCAGATGACGCCACGCGCTGACGGGTGTGTTGCTGATAAATTGCCATAGGGATGATTTTTTCATGTTCGCCTCGTTACTTGACCAGCGGTAAGCAATCCCAGCGGGTGGTATATGCGGGGGATAGGTGTTTTCGGGACATGAACCAATCGCTGTCTGGGCGTTGTGCTCCGAGCCAAATATTGCTGCGTCCGCTGTGGTTGATGGTGTCGATGGCCTGCATCAGTTCTTTGCTATGGGGTGAGCTGTGGTCGCTGTCAAATAGCCCCGGCTGTATAGTGGCGCTGTCACTCAGCTCGCCGAGCATCACCCCTGCTTTGGCATAATGATAGCCTGTTTTCCAGATTTGATCAAATAGCTTTGTGACCATACGAAGGATATCCCGGCTATCACAACTAAACATTGGCAGGATGCCGGTGGCTGAATTGGCATAGCATCTATCGTGTGAATTGAATGGGCTGGTGCGGATGAATACCTGTACTATTCGTGCAGATTGCTGAGCGCTACGCAACTTTTCGCTGACCCGAGCGGCGAACTCACACACCGTTTCGCGCAGCGAGGTATAATCGTCAATTTTTTCAGCAAATGAGCGTGAACAGATCATTTGTTTGCGGCTGGGCGGGTTTTCATCCAGCATGATGCATGGCTCACCGTTTAGCTCGTGAATAATGCGGTTGAGTGTTACTGAATAGCGGCGCTGCGCCTGCTGTGGATTCATGTGAGCTAGCTGCAATGCCGTGCTGATCCCCTGATGACGCAGTTTTTCTGCTGTTTTTTCCCCTACCCCCCACACTTGTGCTACCTCAATAATGTTTAATAATCGTTGTTGTCGGTTTTTATCGCTCAGATCGACTACACCATTAGTGGCTGCATAGCTTTTGGCGCCATGATTAGCCAGTTTGGCCAGAGTTTTTGTTGGCGCAATACCAACACAAACAGGGATGCCGACATGGCGATAAACAGTATGGCGAATGGTTTGCCCGATGGCGTTGAGGGTAGTTCCGTTATCCATTCCGGTCAGATTGAGGAATGCTTCATCAATGGAATAGATCTCCATTGCCGGGGATAGTTCTTCCAAGGTGCGCATCACCCGCGCTGAGATGTCGGCATACAGTGCGTAGTTGGAGGAAAAGATGTGGACATGGTGTTTTTCGAGTAGCGCTCGCACCTTGAATAGCGGCTGTGCCATGGGGATGCCAAGGGCTTTGGCCTCCTTGCTGCGGGCGACGATACAACCATCGTTATTGGATAGCACGACAATGGGGGCGTTATTTAGCCGAGGCTGAAACAAGCGCTCGCAACTGGCGTAAAAGTTGTTGCAATCCACCAGAGCGTAGACGGGCTTCATGGTTTGCGTAACGAGTGGATGACGTTGGTGGCCACACCGAATATTTCCAATTCACTTTCTTCAGGAATGATCACCGGGGCATAGCTTGAGTTCATTGGTATCAGGCGGGTTCGGGGTTTGAGTTCTAGTTTTTTTACCGTGAGTTCACCGTTGAACGAGGCGATGACAATATCGCCGTGGCGCGGGGTGAGTGAACGATCCACCACCAGCACATCACCGGGGAAAATCCCTGCCTCTATCATCGAATCACCCGCAGCGCGAACAAAATAGGTGGCTGCCGGTTTTTGAATGCATAACTCGTTTAGGTCGAGGGTGCGTTCACAGTAATCGGAGGCCGGGCTGGGGAATCCTGCTGCCACTGATTCAAGAAACATGGGTATATCCAGTGAGTTGAATTCACCACTGTGAGCTATTTTGCTTACTGGCATAATGGCTTTCATTGAGGGATTATAGCAATCAGTAACATGGTATTATCGATTGTGCGAACTATACAATTTTCAGACCTTCGTTCAAATAGCGTAATGATGTCAAGAGATAATTGCAATAATGCTCAGTAGCGATTATTATTCCAGTGTTTTCTCATTTAAGTTAAATAAGAGGTTTTATGGCGATTGAAATTGAACGTAAATTTTTATTAGCTAACCAGCAGTGGCGTGAACAGGTGCAGTCGCAGTCAAAATATATTCAGGGTTATCTGTCCCGTTGCCCTGAGCGTACCGTTCGGGTGCGTGTGGCCGACGACCATGCTTGGTTGACTATTAAGGGGGAAAATATCGGGGCGGTGCGCCCTGAATATGAATATCCTATTCCAACTGCCGATGCCTTAGGGATGTTAGCTCAGTTGTGTGAGCAACCGGTGATCGAAAAATGGCGTCATCGCATAATGGTAAATAGGCATCTGTGGGAAATCGATGAATTTCTCGGTAAAAATAGTGGTTTGATTGTCGCCGAAATCGAATTGAAACAAGAAGATGAAATATTTGTTCGTCCCAGTTGGTTGGGGGCGGAGGTGACGGATGATAAGCGTTATTTTAACTCCTGCCTGATCAGTAATCCCTATTGTGAATGGTAGCCGCTGTTGATTTTGCCGATTTTTATCATTTGATCAATGGCGGTGTAACTTGTTTAAATTTATGCGTTGTACAGAAAAAAACATTGTACACTATTTTTGGAATTCATATTTATTGTGGATTTGTGGTTGTCAGAGTTCTTTTTCCATATTTAGCTTTAAGGAGATTATTGTGTTGAGACCCCTGCTGGTTGCATGTGCCGTGGTAGCGTTAGTACCATCGCTGGTTTTGGCGATGCCAACGATCAATTGCCATTGTTTTCGCGAGCGTACCTTTGATCCGGCGCATCCTGTTGCCGCTGATGATTACTTTCTGGCCACGAGCCAAAATTGTTTTTTTGCTGCCCGTTTTAACGTCAGCAAGAAAAAGATTGTGATAAAAAAACAGCGAGGGATCGCCGCCGAGGATTTATGGGTGGCCTACTGGCTGGGTGAAAAAAGTTTGCAGCCCGGTGATATATTATTGGGGCGTAAGCAGGCGGGTGAAAGCTGGAACGATATTGTTTCCTGGCTTCGCCTTGATGAGGCGGTATTGGGCAAAGGATTTGTTGCCGGATTGCAGGGGGCATTGACGCCGGATAATGCGGATGCCTTTCATCTAGATCAGCTCATTGTTGATCAGATTATCGTCGATTCTGTCCTGCTTAAAGGGGAGGAGTTACGACGGTTGCGCAACAAGGATGCCACCAACAAGATGGTGATCCTGCTGGTGGCTTTAAGTTACGGGAAACCGGGGACAGCGGAGCAGATTTATGCCGAAGTGACCGATATTGGGCGCAGTTGGGGCGAGTTGATCACGCAGTATAAACTCAACGTGCGACAGCTTCCGCAGTTGTTTGAGCAGATGTTTACCTCATCTAAAGCGTCTTAATTACGCAATGGGTCGAATAAATATTCAAGACCGTTGACCTTTATGGCGTAGACGCTGTGTAGCATATCGCCTAACTTGCCACTGGGAAAGCCGTGGTTTGCCAGCCATACTACATAGGGTTCCGGCAAATCGACAAGGCGGCAACCCTTATATTTGCCATAGGGCATAAGGGTTGTGTAGAGTTTGATAAATTCTTGTGAATCCGGTTTGTTTGTCAGCATAGTCGAAGTGCATAGCGTATTGACGCAAAAGTTGCAATGACAATTATTTAGTCGATAAGCTGAACAGTTTTTTTGCAACTACTCGGCGTGTCCTGCTTTAGATGTGCCGAATTGTTACCAGTTTTCTTATTTCACTACAGCCCCATTTTTTGCAATTGTTCGAGTAGTTTTTGTTGCTCCTCGCTAATATTCTTAGGAACTTTAACCACGATTTGTGCATAGAGATCACCTGCCGCATGCTTACCGTGGGCAGGGACGCCGTGACCCTTGAGGCGGATCTTGCTGCCATTGCTGGTTCCGGCAGGAATTTTAATCCGTTTTTCACCGTCGATGGTGGGCACGGTGGCGCTGGTGCCGAGGCAGATGCCGCTGAAGGGGACGTTGATTTGAACCTGTAGATTGTTGCCTTCCCGGCTGAAAATGTTGTCCTTGGCAACGGTTATCTCCAGGAGTAAGTCACCTGCTTTGCCGCCATTTGGGCTGGGGCCACCCTTGCCGGAAACGCGCAGCTTTTGACCGCTCTCAATTCCGGCTGGAATACGTACCTGAATTTGTTCACTTTTGCGATTATGGGTGTAGTTAACCATCCGTTCGCCACCGCTTATCGCTTGGCGTAAGGGTAGGTTGAGCTGCATTACGTAATCATGCCCTTTGGCCGCTCGTTGGCGTTGTTGGTGAAATGGTGAGCCACCTCGACGGCTTTGCCGACCCTGATTGCCAAACAGTTGACCAAAGATGTCGTTGCCGTCACCTCCGCCGCCCATGCCGAAGTCGCGGAAGATGTCGCCAAAATCAGCGCCGCGGAAAATGTCTTCTTGAGAATAGCGTTGGTGGAAACCGCTGTCGCCAAATTGGTCGTATTGCTGTTTCTTTTCCTTGTCACTGAGAACAGCATAAGCTTCACTGATTTCCTTGAAGCGGTCTTCTGCCTTTTTATCACCGGCATTTTTATCCGGGTGATATTTAACTGCCAGTTTGCGATATGCTTTTTTTATCTCTTGATCTGAAGCCGATTTTTCGACTCCGAGGGTGGTATAGTAGTCCTTGGCCATGAAAGCTCCTATTGCTTTTTTAAGTGATTGAGCGCAAGTAATATAGGTCTGCAATCGGGAGACGTCAAGGTGTCTGGTTGAGATTTTATCCTTTCTGTTGCAAATGATGATATAATCACGAGATTGTGTACAAATCGCTGTGTAATGTGGTGTTTAAGCCGATTTAAGGTTTGGAGTAAGGAGGGTAGTGCAAATGACACGAATTGTTATTATTGGCGCAGGTATTTCGGGATTGGCCACGGCATATGCGTTGGAGCAAGCAGCCAGCGCAGAACAGCGCGACTTGCAGATAATCGTAATTGAGAAACAAGCACATTGTGGTGGTAAGATTTGGAGTCGTCGTGAGGATGGCTATTTGTGCGAATGGGGGCCAAACGGTTTTTTGGATAATAAACCGGCGACGCTGGATTTATGTAAATCGTTGACCATCGACAATGATCTGGTACGCTCTAACGATAATGCACGTAAACGGTTTATTTTTAGTGATAATACCTTGCATCGGTTGCCGGAAAATGGGGCGATGTTTTTTTCATCAAAGCTGTTGAGTTGGTCAGGAAAATTGCGTTTGCTGGGGGAGCTTGCCGTTGCTGCGAAAAAAGATAATCGCGATGAAACGCTGGCTGAATTTGGTCGCCGCCGTTTGGGGGCTGAGGCTTTGGATAAATTGATCGCACCCATGGCTGGGGGGATTTTTGCCGGAGATCCTGAAACCATGAGCGTGAAAAGCTGCTTTCCGCGTATCGTTGAGTTGGAGCAACAGTACGGTGGTTTGCTCAAGGCGATGATCAAGATGGCGCGGCAAAAACGGCGCGAGCGTAAGGCAGGTAAACAGGTAGCTAGCGCCGCCGGGCCGGGGGGTATTTTAACCTCATTTGCCGGTGGTATTCAGCAATTGACCGATAGCTTGACTCCGGCATTAAAGGCTGATATTTGTACCGGTCTTAGCGTGGAGAGTATCGAATATGCTGACCATTACCTGTTGGCTTTAAGCGATGGCAGCCAAATTGAAGCCGATGTGGTGGTTAGCGCCGCACCGGCAAATGCGCTGGCACCGATGCTGCAAAATTTGAATGCTGAAGCTGCATCGTTGCTGAATAAAATCCCCTATGCGGCAATGAATGTAGTGTGTTTTGGCTATGATCGTGATCAACTGGCCTGTAATGTTGATGGGTTTGGTTATCTCATCCCACGTAAGGAGGGTTGCTCAGTATTAGGAACACTGTGGGATTCGAGTATTTTCACCCAGCGTGCTCCCGAAGGGAAAGTATTGTTACGTTCGATGATGGGCGGGGCAACTAGACCCAAGGCTGCCGAGTTGAACGATGATCAAGTTCAAGCGCTGGTGCAGGCCGATTTGGAGCGGATCATGGGAATTACTGTTGATCCTGAATTTATGCGGATTTTCCGTCATCAGTATGCGATTCCTCAGTATGTTAGTGGACACGCAGCTTTGGTGAAACAGTTACGTAGCGAGTTGAGCGTGTTGCCCGGATTATTTATAACCGGTAATGCTTATGATGGAATCGGTTTAAACGATTGTGTCAAAAATGCTCAGGTAACTGCCCGGCAGGCGCTGGAGTTTATTGCCCAGAAATAACTTATCGGTTAATAGTTGCAAAAATATTTTTATTTCAAAACATCAATAGCAGGTTTTTAGTTTATTATGGAAAAATTTTATCAACAAGAAGTAGATAAACGGCGCACGTTTGGCATTGTCAGCCACCCCGACGCCGGTAAAACCACTTTGACCGAAAAGTTGTTGTTATATGGTGGTGCTATTCAGATGGCGGGTGCCGTCAAGGCGCGTAAGGCCTCGCGTCATGCCACCAGTGACTGGATGGCGATGGAGCAGGATCGGGGCATTTCGGTAACATCGTCGGTGATGAAATTTAATTATTGCGATTTTGAGATCAACCTGCTCGACACCCCCGGTCACCAAGATTTTTCCGAAGACACCTATCGTGTTTTGACAGCAGTGGACAGTGCCTTGATGGTGATCGATAGTGCCAAGGGTGTTGAAACCCAAACGCGCAAGTTGATGGAGGTGTGCCGGATGCGTAATACGCCGATTATTACTTTTGTCAACAAACTTGACCGCGAAGGGTTGGCTCCACTGGATATTCTGTCGGATATCGAAGAAACCCTCCAGATCGAATGTGCACCGCTGTCGTGGCCCATCGGGATGGGCAAGCGCTTTAAGGGAACGTATAATCTGCACCGCAAACAACTCCATTTGTTTTCTTCATCCTCTAACGAGCGCATTAGCGCAGGGATTGTCATTGACGATTTAGCCGATCCGCGTCTCGACGAGTTGTTGGGTGACCAAGCCGATGAGTTGCGTGAAGATATCGAACTGCTGGAGGGGGCGGCCAATCCATTTTGCCTTGAAGATTACCTGAATGGCAGCCAGACGCCGGTATTTTTCGGTAGCGCCGTCAATAATTTTGGTGTGCAAGAGATGCTTGATGCTTTTGTTGAGTTGGCAC
Organism: Thermodesulfobacteriota bacterium; assembly: GCA_034722515.1. GTDB lineage: Bacteria > Desulfobacterota > Desulfuromonadia > Desulfuromonadales > Desulfuromonadaceae > Desulfuromonas. The sequence continues at coordinate 8,369 of JAYEOA010000085.1, forward strand.
CGTCGCCAATCCCGCGCCAGACCACGACGCGGGAAGTCTCCCCTTATGAGGAGCCGTTTAGTGGTTTTGTGTTTAAGATTCAGGCCAATATGGATCCGGCACATCGCGACCGCATCGCATTTATGCGCATATGTTCAGGGCATTTTCAGCGCGGCATGAAGATGCGCCATCATCGTATCGGTAAAGATGTCACCATCGCCAATGCCACTATTTTTATGGCACAGGATCGTAGCCACGTTGAGGATGCCTATGCCGGGGATATTATCGGTATTCACAACCATGGAACCATCAAGATCGGTGATACCTTTACCACCAAAGAGCCATTAAAGTTTGTCGGTATTCCCAGTTTTGCTCCCGATCATTTTCGTCGGGTGCGCTTGAAGGATCCCCTGAAGACCAAACAGTTGGATAAAGGACTAACCCAGTTGTCCGAAGAGGGTGCGGTGCAGATGTTTCGCCCTTTAAGTGGTAGCGATTATTTGCTAGGTGCGGTTGGTGTATTACAGTTTGATGTGATTATGTCGCGCTTGAAAAATGAATACAAGGTTGATACAGTGTACGAAGCGGTAAATTATGCCACTGCGCGTTGGATTGGCTGTGATGACAAGAAACATTTGGAAGAGTTTGAAAAGAAGAATCGCACGCAATTGTGCTTAGATGCCGAGGGTAATCTAACTTTTTTGGCATCAAGCGAGTGGCGTATGCAGCATACCATTGAGCAGTGGCCTAATATCGAATTTCATAAAACGCGTGAGCATTGTTGATAGGGAAAAATATGAATATTAGCGTGAGCTATCCGTGTAGTGAAATGTTAGATCAGCCTGTAGATTGCCTGATTGCCGCTGTGACCGAAGAGGGTTGGGATAATTTGCCCAAGTTGTTTCTTCCGTGGCAAGATCATGGCGTGGTGCAATGTGTGCGTGTCTCAGGGGAATTTAGCGGTAAAGCGAAGCAGACACTGCTGTTGCATGGTGGCGTTGACGATGAAGATTGCCCACGGCTGTTGGTTGTTGGCTTGGGGAAAATCGCTAAACTGGATGCAAAAGCATATCGCAGTGCAGCGGCACTGGCGGTACAGCAATTGCGCCAGCGCAAATTGACGCGCTGGGCTTTCGATCTCGCACGTTTTCCGCAACACAATGCTGCGCAGTTGACGGATTGGTTGCTGGATGGTGTGTTACTGGAGCTTTACCGTTTTGATTGCTACAAGAATGATGATGAAGATGATAGCGCAGATCAAACAAAAATATGTTGCGGATTTAGTGGTATTAGTCCAAGTGAAAAACAACAGGTGCAACTAAGTATTGCCCAGCGAGAGATTATCAGTCACGGCGTGTGGCTGGCTCGCAATCTGGTTAACGAGCCGGGCAATGTTAAAACACCCGAGTATTTGGCAAAAACTGCATGGAATTTGGCCGAAGAATGCGGTTTTACGTGTAATTTGCTTGGGCTCACCGAATTGGAGCGGCAGGGTTTTGGCGCATTGCTGGCGGTTGCCAAGGGAAGTATCTGCGAGCCGCGTTTGATTGTGATGGAACATCATGGTGCTGCTACTGATAGTGCTCCCATTGCCCTTGTTGGCAAAGGGGTCACCTTTGATAGCGGCGGTATCTCCCTGAAACCGGGGGAGGGGATGCAGCAGATGAAGATGGATATGGCCGGTGGGGCTAGCGTCATCGCCACCATGGCTACTATCGCCCGCTTGCAGCTGCCCATCAATGTGGTCGGGGTGGTGCCGGTAGTAGAGAATATGCCATCTGATCGAGCTGCCCGCCCCGGTGATATCGTCACCTCATTATCGGGCAAAACCATCGAAATCATCAATACCGATGCTGAAGGGCGGTTGATTCTGGCCGATGCATTAACGTGGGTCGGGCAGAAGAATCCTGAGCTGATTGTCGATTTAGCCACCTTGACCGGTGCGTGTATTATGACGCTGGGGCATCATGTTAGCGCTGTACTGAGCAACGATTCGGCTCTGGTCGCTATGTTGCAACAAGCCGGTGATAGCGTCGATGAGCGCTTATGGGAATTGCCCCTGTTTGACGATTATGCCGAGCAAATTAAAAGCACCGTCGCCGATGTGAAAAATGTTGGTGGTCGCCCGGCGGGAACCATCACTGCTGCCGCATTTTTGCAAAAATTTGTCGGTGAAACCCCATGGGCACATCTGGATATTGCCGGTACAGCATGGGAAGATAAGGGTAGCCCCGGGCATCCCACAGGGGCAACTGGCGTTGGTGTGCGCCTGTTGGTTGAATATTTACAGCAGCGAGTTTAGTCAGAAACCCTTCGCAGATTTAATTTGCGAAGGGTTTCTGTTTTATTTGCGTTTGAAGATATCTGTCTTCGGGTTAATCACTCGATCCAGAAATAGCAAGCCATCCAAGTGGTCGAGTTCATGCTGGATGGCGACGGCCTCAAATCCTTTACAGCGGACTACTTGATTGCGACCTTTGTCGTCGATAAACTGGACGATGATCTCCCGTGCCCGTTCCACATTGCCAGTATAATCGGGTACGCTCATGCAGCCCTCGCGCATGGTCTTGCTGCCGCTGGATTCGATGATCTCAGCATTGATCAGAACCATCAGACCGTGATTGTGTTTCTTGCCCAGTTTGTTGTTAGAAACGTCCACCACTGCGACGCGGCGACTGATACCGATCTGGGGTGCAGCAACACCGACGGAGTGACCGCTGGCGTACATGGTGTCCACCAGATCTTCGATCAGTGCTCTAGTTTTCTCGCTGTTAATGTCAGCCGGAGCGCATTTCTTTTTCAGTAGTGGGTCGGGGTAAACCAATATTTCCCGTTCTGCCATAATCTACAACTCCACCGGGGTAACTGTTCGCACCGAGATGTCCACCTCAAGCTGTTGCTTGAGTTTGTTCATCATCTCTTTTAGATCGTCATCATCCATATTTTCCGGTAAAGCCGTTTCACACATCATCACATATATCGGTCGCTCTTTACTGCCAACCAGTTTGGTATTCAGATCAATGATATTGATGTTGTTATCGCTTAATACCTTGGTAACCTGATAGACGATTCCCGGTTTGTCAGATCCGTAAACCGAAATCATGCACAGTTCGACTGGTAGCTCAGGTCGTTGTTCGCCGCCGGGTTTCAGTGCGCGGACAAAGACCGATAATCCCCCTTCACCCAATTCGTTAAAAGCCTGCTCTATTTGTTTGATGTCGGAGATTTCAGGGTGTGACAGGATGAGGATCATGGCAAACTGGCCACCGAGAATTGTACTGCTTGAGTCGGCGACGTTGCAGCCTAAATGGTAGAGTATCTCAGCGGTACCGGAGACGATGCCGGGGCGG
>JAYEOA010000086.1:0-36836 GCA_034722515.1 Thermodesulfobacteriota bacterium
GACAAAATCGCATCTCTAATACAGAAAACCTGGTTAAATCGGAGTAAAATAGGAGCGTGTTTGCTCCGATTACATTAAAATCTTGAGAATGCTGGAAAATCAGTTTCCTCTGGGAATTGCTGTTTAAGTTATTGTTAAATTATAAGGGTCTGATACTATTCTGTTTTTTAGTTTAATCGATATTCATAGAAAATTTGGTCTATTCATTGCAAGGCACTTGTCGTGATTGAGCGAGTTTAACAGCATTATTTGGGGGGGGGGTTATGGCTAAAATTCTTGTTGCAGATGATAGTAAAACTGAAATGGCTTTTTTGATAGATGCGATAAAAGGTACTGGACATGAGATTGTGACTGCTAATGATGGTAAAGATGCGGAAGCGAAAGTAAAAGCTGAGCATTTCGATCTAATAATTTTAGATGTTATTATGCCGAATAAAAATGGTTTCCAAGTCTGTCGTTCATTAAAGAGAAGCCCTGAATATAAAGATATTCCAATTATCCTTACCACTTCGAAATCTGGAGAAAGTGATAAATTCTGGGGGAAAAAACAAGGGGCTGACGAATATATTACCAAGCCTTATGAACCTGTTGAAATTCTAATTGCGGTCAAAAAATATCTGGGAGGTAATTAGTGGATATTGCTTCGGTGTTCAAAAGATATGCCTTGGAAGGGGATGGGCAGTTAGCGCTTAAATTCACTGACGTGCCTCATTTGTGTAAAATCGCTATTGAAGATGGCGAAGCTGTCTTTATTAAAATGGGGGTGTTGTCACCGGAAGAAACCCTTCTAGAAATAGCCAATAAAACGCTCATTGAAGCTAACTTTATTAAAGGCTTTAAGGTGCGTAAAAGACTGCCAAAACCCATTACTGATCAGTTAATGGGCACAGACTCAACCTCAATCAATAACAACAAAACAGAAACTATGTCAACTAAATCGACCATAATATCATCAGGTCGATTTGTATCGGCACAAAATATTTCTAGAATGATCAATCATTATGTTGATATTGTTGGTCCTTTAGGTGTGGTGATGATGGAAAACTATCTTAAGGCTTTGGATCGTGCCCCAGATAAAGAGATGGATTCCAATAGTTATAATGAGTTACTTGAAAAAGTACTCCTTGACCTTCCTGAGACTGATCGTGCTGAGTTTTTTTCTAAGCATGGGTAACGGTTTTATAGAGATAATATTTAATATTTGGAGAAGAAATTATGTTGAAAAACATGTCGATACGTAAGCGAATTGTTGTGATGCTGGCCATTGTCTATGTGTTTGCATTAGCTCTGGTAATTGCTGGCGGTAGTTATGTCTTGAAGCAAGATGTTGTTCGTGAGGCTCAGGAAAAAACAGAACTCTTTGCTGCGGTCATGTCCAACTCAGCACGTTATTTACATAATGTTATTCGACCAAAGGCTGAAGATCTTGTTGTGGAAGATGCTTATTTCCCCGAAGGTAGTGTTGGCGTTCTTATGCTCACCGAGGTTGCCAGATACATTCAGGAGCAATATCCTGAATATATTTTCCGTTTTGCTTCACCAAACCCATTAAACCCCGATAGTATTTCAAATGCTTTTGAAGATGGAATAATAAATTCTTTTGAAGATGGGGAGTTTGAAAACTGGGATGGTTTTACTGTAAGGGATGGAGTTGAGTTTTATGCAGTTGCTAAGCCATTGGTGGCCAACCCTGGTTGTATACACTGCCACGACATACCAGAAGTAGCTCACCCTAATCAGGTTGAAGCTTATGGTACGCGCTCAGGTTATGGTTATTTCGTGGGAGATGTCGTTGGAGCTCGGTTTATTTATGTGCCCGTCGCTGCAATTCAACAAGAAGCGATGAAGCGGATTGCCATTTTTTCGGCAGCCTTTAGTGTATTCTTTTTACTGGTTATGTTTGCTGTAGACCGTTTTATCGTTAGTAGTGTTGTTAAACCCATCGAACATATTGTTGAGGTTGCTGAAGAGATTAGTCGTGGCAAGTTAGACTGTGAGTTTAAAGTGAATACCAACGATGAGATCAAACTTCTTGCGAATGCCTTTGATCGGATGAAGGTTTCATTGGCTAAAGCAATGGATATATTACGCCAATAAAAAAACTGACCGAATTCAAATTCTAGGTGGAGTATATAAATGTCGACAGATAAAACTACAATTCTGGTGGTTGATGATTCACCAACAGTAAGACGATTGGTTGAACTGGTTCTTACACAGCGCGGCTACGATGTTATCAGTGCCGAGGATGGTGAACAAGGGCTGGAGATGGCCAGGAAACATGTGCCATCAGTGGTACTGGTTGATTTTGTTATGCCGCGTATGAATGGTCATATGCTGTGTAAGGCGTTGCGTGAAGATGAAAACCTCAAAGATATACCGATAATTTTGATCTCATCAAAGAGTGAAGTTGTAGGTCATGCATTCGAAGAGAGTTTTGGCATAGTCCATTATTTCACTAAACCTTTTGAGCCGGAAGATCTGATCAATAAGATTGCAGAAGTGCTAACGCCAGCGTCTGAGCAAGAGTCCGATGATACACCAGTAGAACCATCAGGATCTTTAGACGATGCAATTGGTGATGTCGATCAGTTTCTCGATTCGATCAATGACCGTTTTGATAAGGTTGTACGCAGGTATTTCCAAAAAGATTTTCCCGTTCTTATGAAGAACGTAATGGCAGATACCTTGCGGGAATCGGGATTAGTCAAACATAAGAGCTTGATCATGACAGGAGATTTAACGCGTATGTCCTTGCCTGAAGTATTATGCTTTTGTGCAACGACGCGCCAAAATGGTCGTTTGTCAATTTTCTCGGATAATATCTTTGCCGAAATTTTTATTGAAGCGGGTACCTTTGTTTTTGCAACAGCAAGTCAGAAGGGTAAGCATAAATTTTTGACCGATCTTATTTGTCAAGATAATCGTTTTGATTGCGACATGCAAAGCTTACAAAAGGTTGTTGAAGGGGCACGTAATAGTAATATTCCTGTCGGTAGAGCTTTGGTTGATCAAGGTGTGATTTCGGATACAGATTTGATGTTCTATCTTCAGCAACATGCTCAAGATGCCTTGAATACTGCATTGATTACTAATAGGGGTAATTTTTTCTTAGAAAAAGATGACCTTCCGTTCAATCTGGAAGATATTACATTCCGCATCCCGATGTATCAAGTATTGCTGAAAGGGGTGCGTGGTCAGAGGTTGCTGCCTATTTTTCTTGATGACAGCTTGGTGGTGACCCGCATGCCAGAATGTGCACAGGCTGCTCAGGGCGAATTATTGACCGACGATGAGCAAGCCTTGATGTTGCTTTTGGATGGTGTACGCACACTGGGTACTGTGTGTCAGGAAAGTTCACTGGTTGACGATGTGGTACGCAATGCATGTCAGGTGCTGTATCAGTCTGGTCTGGCGACGATAAAGTAACGAATATTTTTCACCCTGTTGGTAAGGATGATTTGAATGGCGGATTTTCAAGATAGTTTGCTGCCTATTTTTATAGAGGAAACTGAAGAAGGGTTAGCGCTTATTCAGAATTTAATCTCATCGGGAAAAGCTACATCAATTTCCGATGAGATTCTTGAAGAAGCACGGCGTGCAGCCCACACTATTAAAGGAACTGCCGGTCTTGTTAAGCGGATGCATTCTAGTGCAATCGCGAAAACCATCGAAGAGTTTCTCGATAGTTTCAATGATGCCAAGGATGATTTTACCGACTCGGACATGGAAAAGATTCGAGGTTGGCATGCACAATTAATCGAGTTGCTTCAATTGGCTCGAAACGGTAAGCCTGAACCACCAATTGACGAAGGTCATGACGGAACGTCGACTAATTTTATTATTGCACAGGATACTGACGAAGTTGAAGGCTATAGTGATGATTTAATTGACGATTTTGCTTTGCCTTTCATGATGAAATTGCATCAGGCTTCAGATGCTGTTGACGAAATGGTCAAGCCAATTTGTTGTCGTTTTTATCTGGGTGGTCGGCAATATTATATTCCTATTGAAGATGTTGTTGAAATCTCCATGGATGTAGAGATGACCTTCCCACCTTATGCTCCGGCATATATTTCCGGTTTGATCAGTTTGCGTGGTGACGTTATTCCAGTAATTGATCTTGCTGCGCTGGAGCAACGACCACTGACTTTACCTAATTCTGTTTTTTTGGTTATCGCCCGATGTGGTTCCGATTTGATGGCATTTATGAGTGATATGTTGCCTAATCTTAATATTAAAACTGCTGGGCATAAAATTGATATGTGTAACTTTCTGGAGCAACATAGCGTAAAGGCTTCTTAATGGCGATTCCTAAGTCAGCTAGAGAAATATTTTTTGAAGAAGCGGATGAACATCTTGGCATATTGGAGGCCAGTTTACTCCAATTAGAGGATGAAGATCCAACACAAATTAGTATTGAACTTATCGATAAATTATTTCGATCAGCGCATACGTTAAAGGGAGCATCGGCTCTTCTTAAATTCAATACTATCAGTAGTATATCGCATGAACTCGAAAGTATTCTGGAGAATTTTAAAACTCGAACTTCCGAGATAACTCCAGCGTTGCTGGATGCGATGTTGTTCGCACTTGATACCATGCGTAATTTATTACAGATGACCCACTTGCCAGATTATGAGCACACTGCAACTTTACGTGGTTTACAAGCGTGTCAAATGTTGCAAGCTGCTCTTTCTGGTGATCTTGATGAAAATGTATCGGTTGTCGCTGACACAAATACGCAGCAGCTTAGTAATAGCGTTAAGGTTGGTGTCGATAAGATTGATCAAATGATGAATGTTGTTGGCGAAATGACCATAACCAAAACACACCTTCTCGAACAGTTAGGCTCCTTCGAAACGATGAAGGAAGAAATTGATTTTGCACGTGAACGGTTGTTACGAGAGGTCGGTGCATTTTCAGATAGTTACGAATATACAAATCCCGAAGAGAAAGATTCCGAGAATAGTGAATCGATCATCTCTGATTTTGAAGAATTAGAGTTTGATCGCTATGATGAGCTGAATCTATTTTCGCGTAAGTTACAAGAGATTAGTAATGACATCAGCGAAGCGGTTATATCGATCAGACATTTTTTTGGTGAAGTAAGCGTTGACGTTGAGGCAATTGATCGCATGACTGCGGAGTTGAAAGAGGGCTTTTCGGAAATTAGAACATTGCCAGTTGATCAACTATACCAGCGCTTTAAGCGTTCGATTCGTGATTTGTCACGCAGGGCGAATAAACAGGTTGAGCTAAGGCTTGAAGGTGGAGAAACGCGCCTTGGTCGTACGATAATTGATGGTTTATTTGACCCATTGTTACATGTCTTGCGTAACGCTATTGCTCATGGAATTGAACCCCCTGAGCAGCGTATTGCTGCCGGAAAATCGGAAACTGGGATCATTAAAATTACCACGGTACGACAAGGTAACTTTGCTACCATTACGATTTCCGATGATGGTGGGGGGCTACAGTTTGACTCCATTCACCAAAAAGCGCTGGATCTGGGCTGGATTGAGGTTGATGATCAGTTGAAGCAGCAAGATTATATCGATATGATTTTTCGCCCCGGCTTTACTACCAAAATAGAAGCCGACGACACCTCGGGGCGGGGCGTTGGGATGGATGTTGTTATTGATCGATTATCTGATTTGAATGGCACGATTGAGGTCAAGACTACTGCAGGTCAGGGAACGGAGTTTGTCTTTCAGGTCCCATTATCTCTTATCATTATCAATGTAATTCAGTTCCGTCTTGGCAAACAATTATTTGTTCTTCCATCGTCATTAATTGAAGAAATTCAGGAGATGGCTTCGATACAAATCGTTGATGAACATGTAATTCGCCAAGGGGAAAGCTATCGTATTGTTAATTTAAATGACAAATTCAATTTGCCCATTGGTGATACTAGCCGTCAATGTATTTTATTTGTTCGTATTCTTGGTACTCGTCTTGGTCTCATGGTTGAGGAAATTATTAGTCAAGAAGATACCGTTATTCAACCATTCGGACGGTTACTCTACGCCATGCCTTGTTTCTCAGGAACCAGCGTGTCGGGTGGTGGAGACATACGGCTCGTACTTAATCCTGCCCGATTAATGCAGATTGTTGATCAGCAAATGGATATAATTCCATCTACTGATGCGGAAATAGCTGTGAAGGAGACTTTACGTCCACGGGTTTTAGTGGTGGATGACTCATTGAGTGTGCGTAAGTATGCGTCGCTTATACTTGAAGCCAGTGGTGTAGACGTACTGACCGCCAATAACGGTTTAGACGCACTGCAAGTTTTAGATGAAGAACGGGTTGATCTTGTCTTAAGTGATTTAGAGATGCCTGTAATGCACGGTTATGAACTGTTGGCGCAGATGAAACGGCGACCTATGGTTAAAAACATCCCCGTGGTAGTAATAACTTCGCGATCTGGCACTCAGCATCAAGAAAAAGCCTTTAGCCTCGGTGCTGTCGGTTATCTCGTTAAACCGTTTGATGAAGATTCATTGCTTAACATGATTCGTGAACATACACTTTTTACCTTATAAAATAAGCTGAATTTGTTGACTACAGGGGAGGCCGTTAAATTATGGCAAAAAAAACAGTAAAAACACTGACTATCAAACAAATTTCAGGACGGAGCGTTTCGTCGTTATCGTTTCTGGTTGTGTTGGTTCTGGTGATGAGTATTGCAACTTATTTTTATCTAACTCAGTTATCTCGTCAACAGACGCAGCAGAATGTTTTAAACTTTAGTATGACTCAACGACTGACCAGCAATATGTCCAAATTGCAGGTTTTGGAAGGTGATTTGACCACCGCAGCATTAAATAGCAAACCGGACAAGGTTGAACAGCGTTCTGAAAAGCTTTTGGATCATCTAATGGTAATGACAAACCAGATGGATGAAGTGTTGAACTTAACCGCAAATCGTCGTTATGAAATTAAGAAAATTGCTATTGTCATTAATGAAATATATTCCGATATCTCTGCTGCGATGGAAGAGCTTTCCGATTGTCTGATGCAGGGTGATTCTATCTCATTTCATGCGGAGCTATATTCTAGATTTAATCAGGATATGCGCGAATATAATAACAGCGTCAATCAGTTGCAGAAGTTGATTGTGAAGGTTGCTGGTTTGCAACAACAATTAAAAGTACAAAATCAGCTTTATTATGGTGGTACTGCGGGAATAGTGGTGTTGCTAATCTTGTTCATTATTATGGGCTTTCGCTGGAACAATAAATTGGTGGGTTCACTTAACCAATTACGTAGTGCGATTGAGCAAATAAACTGTGGGGATTTTTCGGAAATTATACTTGAACCGAAGGACGAAATTGCCGCTACGGCACTGTTATTCAACGAAATGATTGATCGATATAGAGATGCTATTATTGCAGAATCTGAACGAGAAGAGACTCAGCAAAACCTGATTGGATTTTTGGAAGTTGTTAGTGAGGCTGCTGATGGTGATTTAACCATGAAGGCACCAGTTACTACAGATGCGTTTGGTTCAATTGCTGATGCGTATAATTTAATGGTTGAATGTTTGTCCGAGCTGTTGATGGATACTAAGCAAAATGCCAATAATGTCGGCGAACAGTCACGAAAATTGATTCAGATCTTTCAGGATATGGAGATGGGAGCCGAAGCGCAATCGAGTCAAGTTGAAAAAGCTACTCAGATTGTTCAGCGATCCGAAATTGCGGCTCGTGAGATTTCAGATAAAGCAGCACTGGCTCAACATACATCAAGTCTTGTTGATGATGTTACCGAAAAAGGGAGTAGGTTTGTTTCGGATAATATCGAGGGCATGCAATTGATTCGTGTAACGGTTCAGATCATTAACAAAAAAATGAAATCATTATCAGAACGGCTTCTGGAAATAGGAACTATTTCTCAGTTGATATCTGAAATTGCAACACGAACAACAATTCTAGCTATGAATGCTTCAATTGAAGCCTCTCGTGCCGGTGAACAAGGACGTGGCTTCTTGGTTATCTCGGACGAAATTAAACGTTTGGCGGATAAATCAACTGAAGCAACGAAACAGATAGGTGGTGTCATTAAATCGATTCAGACTGAAGCCAATGAAGTAACCACCTCACTTGAAGAAGAAACAAAGACCGTTGAGGTTCAGTCCAAGTTGGCGCAGGACACCAGTGAATCATTTAGCGCAATCCAGGAAGCTATCAGTCAGTCGAAAACTGTTGTCAATGAGATCAGTGGACTATCCAACGAGCAGCTTGAGATGACTCGCAATGTGGAATCTACAATGAAGAAAGTAACCGAAATTTCAGAATTAACGCTTCAGCAAGTTAAAAATTCAGCAGATATTACGATGGGTCTAACAGAGCAATCCACTGAGCTGCTCAATTCAGTTGACACATTCCGCTTGCCTGAAGATGAGTAATTCAACCCTTGATGAGGAATAATATGTTATGAAAAAAATCCTATCTGTTCTGATTTGTGTCCTGTTTGTTGCTTCTATTTCCAGTAATGTTATGGCCGCTGGCAATTGGAGAAAAGGGAGGAGACTCAATAGATCTGAGTGTAGAACTTGCCATAAGCGTGGTGGAGAAGCCAAGCGGCTCAGGCTGAATAAAAGAACAAAAGCTGAATGGACTAAGTTTGTTAACTCGCCTAAAACAGAATATCACGAAGAATTGTGGAATGAGTTAAGTGATGTGGAAAAAAAACATCTACTGAAGTATTTTCATAAATACGCTAAGGATGATAAATCGACTCATCTTGGCTGTGGTTAATATCAATGGCTGATACTCTCAGAAGTATAAAGAAGTTGACACGATAATTTCTTTTATGTATAAACCACCTGTTGCAGTGTATAGGCACGTAGCTCAGTGGGAGAGCACCACCCTGACACGGTGGGGGTCGGCGGTTCGATACCGCCCGTGCCTACCATGATTTTGCTGTACAGTAGTGTTTTAGTAACGATCAAAAGGCATCCCATGGGTGTCTTTTTGCGTATATGATGGGAGAAGTTGTTTATGGAGCAAGTTACAATTAAGTTACCCGACGGCTCGAAACGGAAATACCCTTCCGGGGTTTCTTGTTTTGAGATTGCACAGTCTATAGGCGAAGGGTTGGCACGTCAGACAGTAGCGGCGCGTGTGGATGGTGAGCTGTGTGATGTTGGCGTAACGATAATAGCTGATTCCAGCGTAGAACTCGTTACCCTTAATAGCCCTGATGGTTTGGAGGTTTACCGCCATACCGCATCTCACGTGATGGCGCAGGCGGTAAAGGATATTTACGGATCGGACGTGCAAGTTACCATCGGGCCGTCAGTAAAAAATGGCTTTTACTACGATTTTTATTGTGACAGTCATACATTTTCTCCTGAAGATTTCCCCCAAATCGAAGCACGTATGAAGGAATTGATCAAAGCTAATCTGCCTTTTGAGCGTTGTGAAATGGGTAGTACTGAGGCTATTGCACTATTTAAGGCGATGGGTGAGAATTTTAAGGTTGAATTGATCGAAGACCTTGGTGTTGATTCTGTTTCTTTGTACCGTCAGGGCGATTTTGTTGACCTGTGTCGAGGACCGCATCTGCCATCTACGGGACGCATTAAGGCGTTTAAGCTTACCAGTGTGGCGGGAGCTTATTGGCGTGGTGATGAGAATCGCCAGATGTTGCAGCGTATTTATGCCACTGCTTTTCCAGATAAAAAACAATTAAAAGCGCATCTTGCCCGTTTAGAAGAGGCTCGCAAGCGTGATCATCGCAAGCTGGGTCGTGAGCTGGATCTGTTTTCGTTTAGCGAAGAGGCGGGCGCTGGATTGCCAATTTGGCACCCAAAAGGGGCGATGTTGCGGACTGTTCTTGAAGATTTTGAACGGTGCGAACATCTACGTCGTGGTTACGATATTGTTATGGGGCCGCAAATTTTACGTACTGATCTGTGGAAGAAATCTGGTCACTACGAGAACTATCGCGAAAATATGTACTTCACCGAAGTGGAAGGGCAGGGGTTCGGTATTAAGCCGATGAACTGTCTGGCTCATATGTTGATTTATAAAAGTCAATTACGCTCATATCGAGATTTGCCGCAACGCTATTTTGAGTTGGGCACGGTACACCGTCATGAAAAATCGGGAGTACTACATGGTTTGACCCGTGTACGAGGTTTTACTCAAGATGATGCTCATATTTTGTGTACACCTGAACAACTTGATGAGGAGATCAAAGGTGTCCTCAATTTTATTCAGGATGTTATGGGGATTTTTGATTTTGAATTTGAGATGGAACTTTCGACTCGCCCCGATAAGTCAATTGGCAGTGACGGTGATTGGGAGCAAGCAACCAATGCGTTGGAGTCAGCTCTTAATGGTTCAGGGTTGCCATACGAGATCAATGAAGGTGATGGTGCTTTTTATGGGCCAAAGATTGATATAAAGCTAAAGGACGCACTTGACAGGTATTGGCAATGTGCTACTATTCAGTGCGATTTTACTCTGCCGGAGCGCTTTGACCTCACCTATGTTGGGTCGGACGGTGAAAAGCATCGCCCGGTAATGCTTCATCGAGTCATTCTTGGTTCGATTGAACGATTTATCGGCATTTTGATTGAACATTATGCTGGATCGTTCCCGTTGTGGATCTCTCCGGTACAGGCTGTAGTGATAAACGTTACTGATAATCAGCTTGACTATGCCAAGAAGGTTACTGCAGAGCTTCTCGCTGCTGGTGTACGGGTTCAATCGGATTTGCGCAACGAAAAACTTGGTTTCAAGATTCGCGAAGCCCAATTGCAAAAGATCCCCTATATGATTGTTATTGGAGATAAAGAGATGGAAGATGGCACGCTTACTCCACGCTATCGGACTGGTGAGAATCTTCAAGCTATGACAACGGATATGTTTAGTGAATTTATTCTGGAAGAATGCAAGAAATATAATTAGGAGGTGACACCATAGCTAAGCAAGAAACAAATATTAATCGTGCAATCCGTGCAAAAGAGGTACGCGTTGTAGACGATGCTGGTGAGCAGCTTGGTGTTATGCATTTGCAGGACGCTTTAACGGCTGCTGGTGATCGTGGTCTTGATCTTGTGGAGGTGTCTCCATCAGCCAAGCCCCCTGTGTGCCGTGTTATGGATTACGGTAAATTTAAATATCAGCAACAAAAACGTGCTGCAGAAGCAAAAAAGAAAACTGCACGTGTTGAACTTAAAGAAGTTAAGTTGCGGCCAAAAACTGAAGTCCATGACTTTAAAGTCAAGGTTAAGAATGTGCGTCGGTTTCTTGACGCTGGCAACAAGGTCAAGGTAACGATAATGTTCCGTGGTCGCGAAGTAACTCACCCTGAATTTGGTCGTGATTTATTGAAAAAAGTTGCTGAGGAAGTTTCGGATATTGGTGTAGTTGAATTCTTTCCAAAGATGCAAGGACGTTTCATGCATATGGTGATGGCTCCCAATAAAAAGTAGTAACGTCTGCCTGTATGTATGGTGTGGCGATAAAAAAAGACGAATGAAGGAGATTGGGAATGCCCAAGATTAAAACAAACCGTGGTGCTGCAAAGCGCTTCCGTAAAACAGGTACTGGTAAAATTCGCCGTAATAAAGCGTTCACTAGCCATATCTTGACCAAGAAGACTACCAAACGTAAGCGTGATCTGCGACATGGCACAACTGTTGCTGCAGCAGATCAAAAAAATATCAGTTGCTTGATCCCGTATAAATAAAGATCAAGCAACTCGGCTTTAAGTCCGAGAACTGTGGGGAATTAAGTCTCCCCCTTCAGATCCGGCAGTGGTGATGTCGTATTGACATTGGTACTTATTTTCAACATTGCAAGGAGTACAAGATGCCGAGAGTAAAAAGAGGTTTTAAAGCGAGACGTAGGCGTAATAAAGTTTTAAAGTTAGCCAGAGGTTACCGTGGCGCACGGAGCAAACTGTTTCGCAGTGCTACCGAAGCGGTTGACCGGGCACTTAATTACGCCTACCGTGATCGTCGTGTAAAAAAACGTGATTTTCGTGCGCTGTGGATTGCCCGTATCAATGCGGCTGCACGCTTGGATGGCGTAAGCTACAGTCGTTTGATCTTTGGTCTGAAAAAGGCAGAGATTGCACTGGATCGCAAGGTTTTAGCTGAGATTGCTGTGAACGATCCTGCAGCATTTAGTGCTGTAGTTGAAAAAGCTAAAGCTCATATCTAAAGCAGGAACACCAAAAAGAGATGAGGGCTTTCCTCATCTCTTTTTTAACGTTATTTAGTGTATATTAACTAACTAAGAGCGTTATTTTTTTTGTATCTTGAAAAGTGATGATTTGGTGATGGAAGCCCTGTGGCTTCCATCATTTGTTTATAGTACGTGCGTTGATGCATGGCGTAAGGGGTCTTTATGAAGGAAAAACTTGAATCGATGTTGGTTACGGCTAACGAAGCCATGGCTACTGCTGTCGATGAAGCTGCTCTTCAAGAAATTCGTGTGAGCTATTTAGGTAAAAAAGGGCAACTTACTTCAATTATGAAGGGGATGGGCAGGTTAACTGCCGAAGAACGCCCTATTGTTGGTGAGGTTGCGAACCGTGTTAAAGATCAGGTCTCTAAGATTTTTGACCGACAACTTAAAGTTTTAAAGTCTCAGGCGATGAAATCCCGTCTCGATCATGAAAAAATTGATGTAACACTGCCAGGTCGACGTCACAATATTGGTACGAAGCATCCCGTTACACTGGTCACTGAAGAGTTGATTGACATCTTCTCATCTTTAGGATTTTGTGTCGCTGAAGGCCCTGAAGTTGAACAGGATTTTTACAACTTTGAGGCGTTGAATATTCCTAAAGACCATCCGGCTCGCGATATGCAAGACACCTTTTATATTGATGACGATGTTGTGTTGCGTACTCATACCTCCCCCGTACAGATTCGTTCCATGCTTAAACTGGCACCACCGCTACGAATTATTGCACCGGGAACCGTTTATCGACGTGATTCTGATGTTACCCATAGTCCGATGTTTCATCAAATTGAAGGATTTATGGTTGATCAAAACATTACCTTTGGGGATCTGAAGGGTATTTTAACTACTTTTATTCATGAATGTTTCGGAAAAAAAGTTGGGGTACGTTTTCGCCCCTCATTTTTCCCGTTCACGGAACCAAGTGCTGAAGTGGATATCCAATGTGTCATCTGTGGTGGTAAGGGCTGCCGTGTATGCAAAAATTCTGGCTGGCTCGAAATCCTCGGCAGTGGCATGATTGATCCAGAAGTGTTCAAGTCTGTTGAGTATGATTCAGAGCGCTATACTGGCTTTGCGTTTGGTATGGGGCTAGAGCGAATTGCTATGTTGAAATATGGCGTGAATGATTTACGCCTGTTCTTTGAAAATGACGTACGTTTTTTGCGTCAGTTTTAATTCCATAGCTCTTTGTTTGCATGAATTTAAAGCACTAATCTGATTTACTCCGGTTGAACCAGTGCGATATATAAAGGATATATGTGATGATTGTCACTTATAATTGGCTAAAAGAATTTGTAGATTTTGATCTAAGCGCCGACCAATTGTCTCATCAATTGACCATGGCAGGTCTTGAAGTAGATTTTATGGAAATGCTTGGAGCGGGACTGGATTCTGTCATTGTTGCTCAACTTGATTCTGTAGAGCCACACCCGGACGCTGATCGTTTAACATTATGCCAAGTTAATACTGGCATGGAAGTGATCCCTGTTGTCTGTGGCGCAACCAACCATAAGAGCGGGGATTTAATCGCTTTAGCCCAGGTTGGCACTGTTTTGCCAGGCAATTTTAAAATCAAAAAATCTAAAATCCGCGGAGCCGTATCCCAAGGGATGCTCTGCAGTGAAACAGAGCTTGGCTTAGCGGAAGAATCTGCCGGAATCATGATTCTACCCCATGGTCTTGAATTAGGTTCAGCGGTATTTGATGCCCTGGGTTTGAAGGATGTTCGTTTCGAGATCGGACTCACTCCCAATCGCGCTGATTGCTTGAGTGTTGCCGGTGTAGCCCGTGAAGTTGCGGCCATTGTCGGAAAAAAAATGCAGCTCCCTAGTGGCGATACCATCACCGAAGCTAGTACAACAATCGATTCAGAAACCTCAGTAACTATCGATGATGCTGATGGCTGTCTGCGTTATATGGCACGTCTGATTAAAGGGGTAACAATTGCCCCTTCACCTGATTGGCTGGTACAACGACTTGAATCAATAGGAATGCGTTCAATCAATAACGTTGTCGATGTGACAAATTATGTACTAATGGAACTCGGTCATCCGTTACATGCGTTTGATTACCAGCAATTGCGTGGTAAAAAGATTGTAGTGAAACGTGCCACCGAAGGGGAAGAATTTGTTACCCTAGATGAACAAACAAGGCAACTGCAAGCTGGCGATATCGTAATTTGCGATGCTGAAGGATCTATTGCACTGGCAGGCATCATGGGCGGAGGTAATTCTGAGATCCAAGACACTACCGTCGATATTCTATTGGAAAGTGCTTATTTTGATCCTATTTCGATCAGACGCACCAGCAAACGTCTGGGAATTCATAGTGAAGCTTCCCATCGGTTTGAGCGTGGAGCCGATATAGATATCGTTCCAGTTGCTTTGGAACGTGCTATATCATTGATCCAGCAAGTTGCCGGTGGTAGCGTTGCTAAGGGAGTGATCGATACCTATCCTAAGCAATTGGTTAAGCGCCAAGTTTCTATTACGCCAGCGCGAACCAATGCATTACTTGGGCTAGATCTGTCTCTGGAGCGGATCGAAGAAATGCTCAATTCCATTGAATTGGTAACGCAGCAAGTAGTATTGGATGGGCAGTTTGCATTAATGACTACCATCCCTATGTCGCGTCACGATTTAGAGCGTGAAGTAGATCTTATTGAAGAGATTGCCCGTTTGAATGGTTATGATAATATCCCCGTAACTATGCCTGTTAGCCGGGTTGTACGTCGTCTTAAGGATGATAGTCAAACCATTACCCATGCTTTGCGCAATACTATGGTCGCTGAAGGATTTAATGAAATAATTAATTATTCATTTGTTTCACCTTTGGTGTGGGACAAGATCGGTCTTACCGATGATGATCCGCGCCGAGTGAATATCAAGGTATTGAATCCATTAACGGAAGAACAGTCGGTGATGAGAACCAGTCTACTCCCGGCAATGCTAGAAACAATTACCGGTAATCTTTCTTATCGTAGTCAAAATTTAAGTTTATTTGAATTACGTCCTATCTTCACTGTTGTAGAAGGGGCTATTCAACCCACCGAATCGCTGCGACTGTGCGCGGCTATCACGGGTCGAAAAGAGCGTGATGGATGGTCGCAGAGTGATGATACCGTTGATTTTTATGATCTCAAAGGTACGATTGAGAGCGTATTTCAATTGTTACACTTGTCAGAATTTCGTGTTGAGACCAATGGCGAACAACCGTATTTGCATCCGGGTAAATCATGCCGTCTCTATTGTGGCAAGTTGTTTTTGGGTGAGATGGGTGAACTCCATCCGCAAATTCAAGAGAATTATGACATTGATCAACCTGTGTATGTGGTTGATCTCGATGTTGCGGCGCTGCTGCGTACAAAAAAAGGGGAGAAATCGTTTGAACCGATCTCACGTTTTCCAGATGGTTATCGCGATAGTGCTCTTTTGTTTGATGACAACGTGAATGCTCAGCAATTGTTTGACGTACTTTCTAAGGTGAAAGTGAAAAATCTGGATGACGTTACCCTCTTTGACATGTACAGTGGTGAAGGTGTCTCAGAAGGGAAGAAGAGTCTGGCTATTCGTGCTCGCTATCGTTCAATGGATAAAACATTGACGGACGATGAAATAAATGCGATGCATGCCAAGATCGTGAAGTCATTGCAGAAAAATTTGGGAGCAGTAATTAGATAGCTATTGCGACCTCAATTTGGCTGTGTTATATACCGTTAAAAATGAACGTCTTATCGAAATATTTAATGTACTGGAGGTACTATGACAAAGGCGGATCTTGTAGAAAATGTGTATTATAAAACAGGATTTTCAAAGAAGGAATCCGCTGAAGTTGTCGAATCTGTATTTGAAATCATAAAAAATACACTCGAACTTGGTGATAAGGTTAAGATTGCCGGTTTTGGTAATTTTGTTGTGAAACAAAAAGCAACACGTCGGGGTCGCAATCCTCAGACTGGTGAAGAGATCGAGATCAGCTCGCGAAAGATATTAACGTTTAAACCTAGTCAGGTTTTGAAAGCTGCAATTAACGAAGAGGGCTGATTTGTCCTCTTCGCTTCATAAAATCCCATGAATGTTGAGATCCCGGATAAAATGTTTTTCAAGATCGGCGAGGTTGCATCAATTACTGGTGTAAAGCCTCATGTTCTGCGTTATTGGGAATCTGAATTCGGGAACTTTACCCCTTCTAAAAGCCGAACTAAACAACGACAATATCAAAAAAAAGATATTGAACTTGTCCTGCGCTTAAAAGATCTTCTATATAATGAAGGTTTTACTATCGCAGGGGCGCGTAAGGCGATCCGTGTATCAAAAAAAAACATTGATCTGAATGTTGCTGCTAACAAAGATCGTGAGCTGTTATTGGTCGTGCGTGATGACTTACGCAACCTACGATCCTTTTTAAATAAGTAGTTGCGGATAGCGCCTCAATTTAACTCTTGCAGAAATGATTGACGATGGATTATTCAATCGCACGCCGTCGCATGGTCACACGGCATATTATTGCTCGCGGGATTACCGATGAGGCTGTTGTTAGCGTTATGCAGCAGGTTCCCAGACATTTGTTTGTTGAAGAGGCATTACAGGGTCAGGCGTATACCGATTACGCATTACCCATTGGGGAAAAACAGACCATTTCGCAGCCATACATCGTTGCAGTGATGTCCGCAGCTCTTGAATTAAAATCTGCTGACCGTGTGCTTGAAGTCGGAACTGGTTCAGGCTATCAAGCTGCAGTTTTATCACGATTAGCTGCCCATGTTTACAGTGTGGAACGTCTTGTCAGTTTAGCTCGGCGGGCACGGCGTATTCTGGATGGTATCGGTTATTCCAATGTGCATATTCATGTTTCAGATGGTACTATTGGCTGGGGTGAGCAGGCTCCATTTGATGCGATTATTGTTACAGCAGGTGCGCCTGCCGTACCGCAACAGTATCTTGAGCAACTCACCATCGGTGGTCGGCTAGTGATTCCCGTCGGCACTGGAAGCTCACAAGTGCTCAAACGCATTGTACGCACAGCACAACAAGATTATTCAGAAGAAGACCTTCTTAATTGCCGCTTTGTCCCCTTGATTGGCGAACATGGTTGGAGAGAAAAAACTTGATGCATATATTCAGGCGACTCTTCGATTGGGTGCTTCATTGGGGCAAAACCCCTTTTGCAGTACCAGCTCTATTTCTCTTGGCCCTTGCTGAATCCTCTTTTTTCCCCATTCCACCCGATGTTTTATTGTTGGCGTTAGGATTGTCGATACCCACAAAGGCGTTTCGTTTTGCCGCCATTTGTACCATTGGTTCTGTTGTTGGTGGGGTGATTGGCTACGGAATCGGTTTTGGGTGTTGGCAATTGTCGGCAGAATGGTTTTTTCACTGGGTTCCCGGATTTACTCCCGAGGTTTTTCAAACGATTCAACAATTATTTAGTAAATATGATTTCTGGTTCGTGTTTTTTGCCGGTTTTACCCCAATACCCTATAAAGTTATAACCATTGGCGCTGGTGTTTTTCACATTAACTTTCCGATTTTTATTCTTGCATCGACTATCAGTCGTGGCTTACGTTTTTATCTAATTTCAATTCTGGTTTACCGTTATGGAGATAAAGCGCGTATTATTATTGATCGTCACTTTAATGTGTTAACATCTATTTTTGCTTTACTATTGATTGGTGGTTTCATCGCTGTTCGCTATCTTTTCTGATGTAATCTGTGAAATGTGAGGACAATGCGTCTCTTTTGTCTGTTGATACTTTTGGCAACTATTGCACTTAGTGGCTGCTCGGCACATGGTGTCAGCCATATTGTACAACCCGGGCAAACATTGTACCGTATAGGTAAAACTTATCACGTTCCTGTTGGCAAGATCATTGCCTACAATCGAATCAAGGATCCTACCCAAATCAAGGCCGGTCAATCGTTATGGATTCCCGGTGTTGATCGAACCAGAACTGTTTCAGTTCTCCCTGCGAAAAAAAATACCACCACCACAAAAAAATACTCATCAATTGCACTTAAAAAAATTAAAAAACCCGCATCAGTAGGGACGTATTCGAAGAGGACTCCAGCCAAGAAAGGAGTCAAAAAATCAAGTACCAAGGCAAAAAAAGGTCAATTTTCCTGGCCCGTTAATGGTAAGGTTGTGACCAGATTCAATTTGTCTAGTCGAATTCCCAGCAAGGGGATTGATATTGTGGCTCGTATTGGAACCGGTGTTAAGAGTGCTGCTGCAGGAAAAGTCATATATAGTGGCAATGGTATTAGCGGCTATGGTCATGTGGTGATAGTCGAACACGATCACTCTCTTTACACTGTTTATGGCTACAATAAAAAACTATATGTAACTTCAGGTTGTTATGTCAATTCTGGACAAAAATTAGCTCTTGTTGGTACTCCGCCCGGTGGCGTTAATGGACGGTTGCATTTTGAAGTGTGGAAAAATAAAAAAGCTGTAAATCCAGTTTTTTACTTGCCGTAATGATCTAGCTCTAATAAGGTTAATTCACGTTATGCTGGGTATAATTTATTTTGTACGGGAGTTAGTTCCATGCACATGACTATTAATAAAAGGGTTATCCTAGGAGAAAAGGTAAACGAGGGTAGTGATGATGCAACCAAATGTTACCTTAATGATATTCGTAAGTCCCAATTACTCACGGCTGAAGAGGAGCGTCATCTCGCTGTTCAAATCGAAACCGGCGATGATATAGCTCGATCCAAAATGATCGAATCAAATCTACGTTTGGTAGTTAAAATTGCCAAACGATATATGAATCGTGGCCTCCCTTTTCTTGATCTGATTGCAGAGGGGAATATGGGGTTGATCAAAGCAGTCGAGCGTTTTAAGGTGAGCAAGGAGTGTCGCTTTTCCACCTATGCTACATGGTGGATACGTCAATCAATAGAACGGGCATTGGTCAATCAAGGTCGTACCATCCGTTTGCCGGTGCATATTGCCGAGAATATAAATCGTATGCTTAAGGCAACTCGCGAAGCACTCAAGCAACTCAACCACGAGCCAACAGAACAAGATATTGCCAAAACCATGGATACTAACGTAGAAGAGGTTCGGCGCTTGCAACAATTGGTCAAAAAAACCTATTCCATTGAGCAACCTCTCGGTGAAGACAGTAGCTATTCGTTAATGAATACCATCGAAGATGTATCGATTGTCACGCCAGCGGAACTGATCGATAATAAGGATAAATATTTCTTTGTTTCCAAGTGGTTAAATGAGTTGAAAGAGAATGAGCGTGAAATTTTAATGTTACGTTTTGGTCTCGACGATCGTGAGCCTGAAACGTTAGAGACAATCGGTAAACGCTATGGTGTAACCCGTGAACGTATTCGCCAAATTGAAGTAAAAAGTCTGGAAAAATTGCGGCGTATTATGCGTGAACATGGTGACAGTGTATCGTTATAACAGCGCAATTAAAAAATATGGAGGAGCCAAAACTTGGAAGATCTTAAAAATATTATTCGCGATATCCCCGATTTCCCCAAAAAGGGGGTTGTGTTTAAAGATATTACTACATTACTGTCCGACGGTAAAAATTTCCAGCGCATGATAGATCTTATCGCTCATCGCTATTTAGGACAAAAAATAGATAGCATTGTTGGCGTTGAAGCGCGTGGATTTATTCTGGGTGCTGCGTTGGCGTATAAACTTGGCGTTGGCATCACGTTGGTGCGAAAACCAGGTAAACTTCCGTATAAAACAATCAAAAAAAACTACGATCTCGAATATGGTAGCGACACATTGGAGATTCACGAAGATGCCTTTAAGCCAGGAGACAGGGTTTTAATAGCCGATGATCTTCTGGCCACCGGAGGCACTGTGGCTGCCGTTGTTGAACTGGTAAATGATCTAGGGGCTGAAATTGTTGAATGCGCCTTTTTAGTTGAGCTTGATTTTCTCGACGGACGCAAGCGATTACCTGCAGAAAAAGTGTTTAGTTTGCTACATTTCTAAGCGCAATAAACTTAAAAATAAAGCACTTAGTGAATGAATATCACTAAGTGCTTGATTTTTTTTGGCGGCCCCGACAGGAGTCGAACCTGTGGCCTATCGCTTAGGAGGCGACCGCTCTATCCGTCTGAGCTACGGAGCCAAAGAGGTAATCAGGTTATAGCCTAAACCGTCAGATCGAATCAAGCTATTTGTTGTAACTACTCAGCATGATGGGCACGCAATCCCCATAACAAGGGACGCAACGAGCCCATCCATGGGGCTTATTGTCGCCATCCATGGCGACAAATACCCTTGCTATGGGGATCACGTGCCCAACTGGAGAGGTATGAGTAGTTACTATTTGTCTTCCTGCAATTATTTGCGGGCATTTTCCGTCAATAAAGAGAACAGCTTTTATGACTAACAACGATATATTGCGCCGATTTCGCTATGCAGTTGATCTTAGCGATGCAGCAGTGCTGGAAATCTTTAGTTTGGTGGATGTTGCCATTACACCACAACAGTTAACGAATTTTTTTCGCCGGGAAGGAGAACTGGATTATCAGGAACTAAGCCCCGAGATGATGTACTATTTCCTTGATGGTCTTATTCTTTTTACGCGTGGGAAAAAAGAAGAAAAACCGGGCAACACCCCGAAGCAGCAGATGTCATTAAACAATAATTTAATTTTAAAAAAAATTCGTATTGCCCTTGAATTACGTGAAGATGATATGCTGGAATTGTTTGATAAAGCACAATTCACTATCTCACGCTCTGAACTTAGCGCTTTGTTTCGTAAAAAAGGGCATAAAAACTACAAAGATTGTGGTGATCAACTATTGCGTAATTTTTTAAAAGGGTTAACGCTACATAATCGTAAGTGATAAGTTATCACCAAAATAATATCTAGGCTATATCAATGACAAACCCTCCAACAAATCTTGGTCCCCACAGTGTGTATTTGGATCAATGGCTCGAGTGTGCTCCGTTTGAAAAACAGTTGGGTCTCAAAATTCTTCAGGCCGAGCAGGGACATTCAATCTTAACCTTGCCATTTCGGGCTGAATTTGCCAATGGTGGCAATCTATTGCACGGTGGAGCGTTAGTGAGCCTCGCCGATGCTACCGCCGTTATTGCAATAAAGAGCTTACTCACCCCTTGGACCCACTTTGGTACCATCAATATGCAGGTCGAATTTATTCGTCCTGTATTGCAAGGAGTTGTCACCGCCCGGTGTAATGTCCATCAAATCGAAGAACGGTTGTGGCAGGCCGAGGTGATGTTGGAAGATGATCAACAGATAAAAGTGATGACGATGAAGGCGATATTTAAAATTTCTAAACGACGTTTGCAACAGCATGCAACAGTATGACCATGGAATGGTTAACTGTTTCGTCAATCACATTACCCCAATATGGTGCTGTCGGCTTTGTATTGGTGTTATTGGGTCGCACCATATATTTACAGACTCGGCTTCGGCGTACACAACGGGAAGTATATGAGCTAACCAGTCAACGTGATATCGCTGTAACACAGACCGAACGTTTTTCCATTATTGAACAAGAATTAACTACAGCCCATGACACCATCGACTCCCTGCACCAGCAGGTACAAGATTTGCGTATTGATCTTGCTTGCGAACAACAGAAGCAGGAGTATTTAGAACAGGTACAGCAACTGGTTGAACAGCGCGATGGTGAGTTAGCCGATATACGACAACAACTTAGCGACAAAAACAGTCAAGTTGCTGAGTTAACCACGCGGCTGGAAGAACAACGGCAACAAAGTGATGAAAAAATACATTTGCTCAACGACGCACGTGCCACATTGTCTCAGCAGTTTAAAACCTTAGCACAGGAAATTTTTGATGAAAAAGGACGTCGTTTCAGTGAGCATAGCGGTGAACAGCTTCATCAAATGCTCAACCCTTTTAGGGAGCAACTGCAAGAGTTTAAAAAGAAGGTAGATGATGTTTATGTGAATGATGTTCGTGAACGAGCATCGTTAAGGCAAGAGATAGACAACCTGCATCAACTGAATATGCAAATGACCAGTGAGGCAGTCAACTTGACCCGCGCATTGAAAGGGGACAAAAAAGTTCAGGGTAATTGGGGAGAATTAGTCCTCGAACGGGTTCTGGAGCAGTCTGGATTGCGTGCGGGGATGGAATATGACGCACAAGGTGCATTTCGCAATGCCGATAGCCGTTTGCTAAGGCCAGATGTGATCGTTCATTTACCTGAGAATAAAGATGTTGTCATCGATTCAAAGGTGTCGTTAATTGCCTATGAACGCTACTGCAACGAAAATGATGCCGATCTCCAAGCTCAAGCATTACAACACCATGTTCAAGCTGTACGCCAACATATTACTACCTTGAGTGATAAAGATTATACCAGCCTTAAAGGGGTGCATTCCCTCGATTTTGTTTTGATGTTTATGCCGATAGAAGCTGCGTTTATGGCTGCATTTCAAGCCGATGATGCGCTGTTTAATCATGCTTTTGAGCGGCGTATTGTTGTGGTTTCTCCAACAACATTATTGGCAACATTGCGTACTATCGAAAATATTTGGCGTTATGAGCGGCAAAATGAAAACACCCAAGCTATTGCTGAACGAGCCGGAGCTGTTTATGATAAATTACGCGGTTTTGTCGAAGATATGGAAAAACTCGGGGTGCAACTCGCAACCATCGATAGCACCTATACAGCGGCCATGACCAAGCTCACTCAGGGTAGGGGGAATTTGATCAGTCAGGCGAGCCGCTTTGTTGACCTTGGAGTGAAAGTACGCAAAACAATACCTAAAACAGTGCTGGAACGCTCGGAGTTAGAAACAGATATTGGACGAGATGTATATGAAAAATAAATTATTACGCTTAATCGAAATCATTCAAGATGATTTTCCTGAAGTTATCCTTTCTTCGTTTAAAGGAAAAAAACCTTTATCGCTGGATGAGGGTATTGCCCTAATTAGTGTAGTGAGGGATTTTCATCAAAATCGAGCCGACACCCTTTGGTTTGAAGCAGATAAAATGAGAAGTCCGGAAGAGAAACGTGCAACGGCGCAGGCAGAGTTGGCTCGTTTCATTATTGCCTACCTTACTGGTGAAGCTAAAGAATATACAACAAGTGCCACGGAAGCATTGATAACATTAGGTCGTCAAGGTGACTTAGATGCTATCAACAATCTTACCCGATAATCACGTATTTTCAGAAGGTTCACCATGAATATAACCAATCTCCATTGTATCGATTTAGACCAACCAGCCTTAGAGGGCTTTCGACGTTTTATCAGTTCATGGCTTATTCAGGAGCCGATGTTTACGGCGCTGATTGATCCGGGGCCGTTATCGACCATTCCACTGCTGGTAAATGCCTTGCGCAAAAAAGGGGTAGATAAACTTGATTACATTTTATTGACCCATATACATATTGATCACGCCGGCGGCACGGGAGAGTTGCTTAAATATTTTCCTGCAGCTCAGGTTATTTGCCATCCCGACGGTATTCACCATATGGTTTCTCCTGAAAAACTTTGGCAGGGATCAAAACAGGTGTTGGGGGAGATGGCTGAGGCATATGGCGAGATTATCCCCCTACCGGCGGATAAAATCAGTTATGTTGAACACGTTGGCAATACGGGTATTCGGGTATACAAAACACCAGGTCACGCTGCGCACCACATGTGTTTTATGTATGATGACCTGTTACTCGGTGGTGAAGTATGTGGTGTTCACAGTGAAATTGCCCATGGGATATATATGCGACCGGCAACGCCACCTCGATTTATTCTGAATGTTGCCATCGAATCCATTGATCGGATGATTGCATTGCAACCGCGTTATATGGTGATCGGTCATCATGGGCTGGTGGAACCAGCTATTGATTATTTAAATATCGGTCGCAAACAGCTAAATCTATGGGTACAAGCCATTGCCGTAACGGCTAATAGCGCAAATGATGCTCGCGAACAGGCGATTTTTGACTGGTTGATTACACACGATGAAATATTCAAAAATATCGATCAACTAGATGCCGATATCTATGCTCGCGAACGTTATTTTATGGGGAATTCGTTACGGGGGATGATCGGCTATTTTGATAGTCTGACAGCACAGCAACAAAAAAAATGCGTGTCAGCTAACTTCAGCACAATTGTAGACGAACTGGCAACGCCCATGGAAAGGGTATTTGTCCCATAGACGGTGACAATAAGCCCCTTGGATGGGCGTTGCCAGTTCATCGGCTTAAATAACAGCGACACATGGATGTTGCGTAGCGCTACTTAGTTACTATCACTCAGAGATAGGTCAGATCGGTTATCCAAAATCAATTTCCTGACCACTCCACTCTTCAAGCATTGTTCCTAAAGCATCCTGTGTTTGGTAGGATATTTCTGGCAGTGTTCCACCCCAAGCTTGTTCTGCCTGAGCAAAGCCATCATTAATACCAGATATGATCGCGTCGAGACGACTGGGGTCATTACCGGCGATACCGGTAGCAAAGTCGAAAATACGCTGTGCAGTATTTTCAATACCAAAATAACCATCGTCAGCAACAAGTTGTGTTGCCTCTTCTGGGGTAAGGCTCTCAAGGTCGATATCACTATTGCCTGTTGCTATTGTTGTGGCAACCCCTTGTTCTTTTAAGTTAGCAGCAAACAAATCTCGCAACATGGTAAAGGTGGTACCTAGGTCAGCATCGCTAACAGCAGCGCAATAGGTTCCGGCATCGATGGGTTGATTCCCGAGAGTGACGCGATCTTGAAGTTTCTCGTTATCTGTTGTTTGGGTTTGTTGTTGCTGTTGAACCGAGTTTTCCAATAAACGACGAGCTTCAACCTTAAAGCTCTCCAGTGATGAATTACCGATACCCTCAATCATGATATTCTCCCTCCTTGGTGAGTAATGTTCAATCCATGAACTTTTAAACCCATTTATCTGTCCCCAAAAATTATAAAATTAGGGTATAATGCTTCACATTGTTCCGTTCTTCATAAAAAGGTTCCTCATGTCTCATCGTCTGATCGTTCTCATACCATTAGTTATTTCGTTATTTTTTTCTGGTTGCTCCTTGATCCCACCGAAATACAAAGTTCCATCGGTAAATGTCACAGCATTTAAAGCATTGCCGACACAAGGTCTTGCTCCACGCTTTGAAATTGAGTTGCATATTATCAATTCCAACAGGAACCCTTTAGTTGTGGATGAAATTTATTATACCATTGAAATTGAAGGACATCGAATTTTGGAAGGGATTGCTAATAAATATCCGACCATTGCAGCTTATAGTGAGGGCAATATTGTCCTTGGAGCGACGGCAAATATTGTTAATAGTCTGCGATTAATTGCCGATTTAAGTCAGCAGCCACGTAATACGTTTAACTATAAGCTGAAAGCAAAACTTGATGTTGGTATTTTGCGCCCCAGTATTCGAATAGTTAAAGAGGGGGAGATTTCTTTGATGGCATTGACTCGCTGATCTTGTCTACGGTTATGCACGGATTTAGTAGTTTAGTAGTATTTACTCGGGAGATATGTATGAAGGTTTTTATTATGCTGGGCAGTGTGAATGCGTTTATTTCAGTTGCTCTGGGTGCATTTGGTGCTCATGGGTTAAGGGATAAAGTAACCCCTGAACTGCTTCTTAGGTGGGAAAAAGCCGTTGATTACCAGTTGTATCACGCATTGGCATTGTTAATTATCGCCCTATGTATTAAATTGTGGCCAGATGTTCGCAGGGTTAGAACGGCAGGACTTTTATTGTTCATGGGTATTATGTTGTTTTCAGGTAGTTTATATGCGTTAGTGTTAACGGGCATACGCCCATTGGGGATGATTACTCCCGTTGGTGCAATCGCATTTTTATGTGGTTGGTTGTTGTTGGCATTTTCAGCACGAGATTTTAGTCATTATTAGAAGGAGGGCGGCAGGGTGGATTCGCTTGAACTGCGTATTACGCTATTTTTAATCGTGACAATTTTGTTCACCATTGTATCCAGACGCTCGTTGCGTAATCCAAGATCTCATGGTTTCTATCGTTATTTTGCCTTCGAAGGTGTCGCTTTTTTGGTGTTATATAACCACCCAGTTTGGTTTGATAAGCCATTTTCTATGTTACAGTGTTTGTCATGGCTATTTCTTTTATTCTCTATTATTTTAGTGGTGCGTGGGTTTGACGTTCTCAGGAGAATAGGGGGACAAAGGGTGCGTCAATGTTGTCCCGAAAATTTATCGTTCGAAAATACTCAACATTTAGTACAAAATGGCTTGTATCGCTATATACGCCATCCAATGTATACATCCTTATTGCTGCTGGCATGGGGGGCATTTCTTAAGCAAATAAATCTGCCAACAATTGCGGCAGTTACTTTTGTAACAATGGCGTTATTTTTAACCGCCAAGGTTGAAGAAATCGAAAATATAACCTACTTCGGCCCAGATTACCTGACTTACAGACAACGTTCAAAAATGTTTTTACCCTTTATTTTTTAATTGCAGAGGAATTAGCATGGCAATAATTAGTTGGAAAGTCTGTTACGAAGTTGGCATTGGAACCTTTGACGATGAACATCATGCTTTGGTTCAGGTGATTAATGATCTGTATTTAGCCATGCGTGAGAAGAGGGGAGATGAGGCGATACATGGACTTCTTGTGGTATTGGTGGATTACACAATTAAACATTTTGAACACGAAGAACAACATATGGAAAAATATAAATATCCAGAAATTGCCGAGCATAAGGAGCAACATGTTATTTTAAGAGATAAAATTGTTGATTTTCAACAACAAGTCAGTTCTGGAAAAACGGGTTTATCACCAGAACTTATGAGTTTTTTGCGTCAGTGGTTATTGGATCATATTGTTTATACAGATAAAAAATTTGGCACATTTTTACGAGAAAACAGTGTTTATGATTGTGGAACACCAGCTATTTAAGTATACAAAACTACAAAAACAGGTCGTTATCTACGGAACCATTTCTTTTTCCCGGCATAAATACTCACACAATTGCGACCCTTCTTTTTAGCTGCATACAACGCATCATCGGCAAAGCCAATCAAGTCACTCTTGCTGAATTTATCCTGCGAAGGTGTCATCTGAGCCACACCAAAACTAGCGGTAATATGATACGTCTCTAGTTTATGTTTAAATGAATTTGATGCAATGGAACTGCGCAATTTTTCGGCAACGATCTGTGCATCGACAGCATTGGTTTCTGGCAACACCATGACAAATTCTTCGCCACCATAACGAGCAAAGAGATCGTATTCGCGCAGCGATTCGCGAGCAATATCTGCAAATTGGCGTAAAATATAATCACCTACCTGATGGCCATATGAATCATTGAATTTTTTAAAACGATCAATATCTATCATGACGACACTTAACGTATAGGTGTTGCGGTCGGCACGTTTAATTTCACGATCAAGAAAATTTTGAAAATATCGATGATTATAAGCTTCAGTCAAACCATCAACATTGGCCAACCGTTCTAATATTTTATTCTTTTTTTCCAGTTCAGCCGTAAGCATTTCAAGTTTAACGGTCTTGTCTACCAAGGAACGATTCATCTGTTCATAGCTTAAATTGAGAATACTCAATTCGGCATTGGCGATCTGTAAAACCTCGGCAACGGACTTCTGATTTTTAATGGTTAAGTCGAAAAATTTAGCAGTTTCTTCAACTTCGGTATGGACACGGTCGAGAAAATCTTCCAGTTTTTTCTCGGTAAGGTTTAAGCGCCGCCTTGCTTGCAATTTAAAACGGGTAACAACCTCCTCGGGTTTTTTTGCCGTATATACCGTTGAAAGGATGCCGGAAAGAGCAACGACCTCTGTTAATAATTTAAGCTTTGCGTCATTGGTTTTTAGCTTGTGCGATTCGTGATGGTAGCGTATTGGCTTAACAAGCGTATCGGGAAAACCCCAACGTTGGACGACTTCACTGGCAACAT
This sequence comes from Thermodesulfobacteriota bacterium, assembly GCA_034722515.1. Taxonomy (GTDB): domain Bacteria; phylum Desulfobacterota; class Desulfuromonadia; order Desulfuromonadales; family Desulfuromonadaceae; genus Desulfuromonas. The sequence goes on from JAYEOA010000086.1 coordinate 28,119, forward strand.
AAGGATGATCAGCCCCAATGATCATTTTTTCGGCATAGCAGCGGTCTTTATCTTCATCGGCAACCAATTGATCAACTTTTTTATATTCATCAGGGAAGGCGCGGGCCAAGACAAGGATGCCAAGGTTTTGTAGTAAACCAGCAACAAATCCTTCTTCAGAGTCATCGGTCTCAACAGTAGTCATCAACATTCGCGACGCTACAGCTTCAAATAATGACTGTTCCCAGAACGCCGCATAATCGAAACCATCTTTTTTTTGTTGATCAGGTTTTAAAAATGAAAACGATAGCACCAAACTGCGAACAGCATTAGTGCCCAAAATCGAGGACGCCTGATGAATGGTGCCGATTTGCTGAGGAAAGCTATAAAATGATGAGTTGACCACCTTGAGAATCTTTGCCGACAGTGAAATATCTTTTGAAATCAACGAGGCAATATCGCCAATAGTTGTGTCTTCCTCAGCTGTAATGGATATAAGGCGCGAAGCAACCGTCGAAAGCGTCGGTAGCTCATCTGAATTGAATACAATTTTCAAAACTTCTTCTGGGGTCATCAGCGATTCTCCATTTGATATTATCTAATCTGTTCTTTGATTGTAACTACTTAAGCACCTCTCAAGTTGGGGCACGCTGAGTAGTTACCTTTGATTAACACATTACAGTACAATAGCATAATAGAACCATGACAATCTTATAAATTATCGAACGTCGCATAATATATATTATGTAAACTTTGAAAAAAGGTGCCTAAGTACACTTATGTAGGATATGATGCACTCTTCTTATGGCACATCGTTGGCCAGAGTTAGTGCTGTTTTGTGCAGGAGTTTTACCCCATTGCAAATGTCTTCTAGGGAACTTTTTTCTTCGATACTATGACTAACCCCGTTTATGCTGGGGATAAAGATCAACCCAGTTGGTGCAATTGAGGTAAAATGCATGGCATCGTGACCTGCACCACTGGGCATTGTTTTGCAGTTTAGTTGGAGCTGTTGCGCATGTTGGCATAACTGCTGGGCTATTTTTTTACTGAGTTGTACCGGTGTATCGTTACACAGTATTGTTGTCTGAATATCAAGTTTTCGTCTGTCGGCTATTTCTGTTAGTAACAAATTGAGATTGTCAACAGCTTTTGATTTATCCTCAAGGTTTGTATCGCGAATATCGATACTCAGATCAACGCTGCCGGGTACAATATTCATTGCACCGTGACGAACGGTTAACGCACCAACGGTTCCGACGGTGTTTGCTCCACCGTGCAATGCTATAGTTTCAACTCCGAGAACAATTTCTGCAGCACCTGCCAGAGCATCGCGGCGCATGGTCATAGGCGTATTGCCAGAGTGATCGCTTCGCCCTTTGATGTGAACATTAAAACGGCTTGGCGCTGCTATGGCGCTTACAATACCTACGTTACGCTGCTCATTTTCAAGTACGGGGCCCTGTTCAATGTGCAACTCAAGATAGGCATAAATATTATCTGATGTGACCACAGCCTGTGGCATTTCATCGACATTATGACCAGACTTTTTCAATATTTGATACAGGTTCTCTCCTGAATCATCGGTCAATGTCCGCAGTTGTGAAACCTTAAGTTTGCCTGTCATCGCTTTGCTGCCGATGGTCGCCATACCAAAGCGGCTGGATTCTTCAGCGGAAAAATTAACCACTTCAATAGAACGTTCTGTTTCGATGTCAGCATCGTTGAGTGAGCGGACAGTTTCAAGGGCTGCCAGTACACCAACCACTCCATCGTAATGCCCACCGTGTGGCACCGTATCGAGATGGGAGCCAATCATTACCGAGGATAATTTAGGATTGCGCCCTACCCTTAATCCGCGAATATTACCGACGGGATCGATGGTTACCTGTAGCCTTGCGCTTCTCATGACCTCGATGAGATAATTTCTGGCATCCATATCCTCTTTAGTGAAGGCTAAACGAGTGACACCGCCATTATTGAGTACACCAAATTGGGCAATGGCACAAAAATCTTCCTGAAAACGTTGTATATTCAAGATGTTCTCCTTTTAGACTGTGTGCTGCCCATTATTGCCGATACTATCCAACATGGGCGAGGTCCAAGCGTTCACCCCAACGTTGCGTTAAGGTTTGGCGTAGCATGGCGTAACGGTTTGCGCTGATAAAATCGGGCTGTTCGGCAAGGGCAAAGGCATCCTGACGAGCAAGTTCTAGCAGGTGGGCATCGTGCAATAAATTTGCTATGCGAAAGTCAGTTAATCCGGCTTGCTTAGTCCCTAAAAACTCTCCCGGACCGCGTTGATGCAGATCTGCTTCGGCAATTTGAAAGCCGTCATTACTGTTCTGCATCACTTGCAGACGTTGTAGACCATCCTGACTACAGTGCTCTGAACGAACAAGGATACAATAACTTTGAGCCTTGCCCCGCCCTACTCGACCACGCAATTGATGCAATTGGGCGAGACCGAAACGTTCGGCATGCTCAATTACCATCAGGGTCGCATTGGGCACGTCGATACCTACCTCAATAACGGTGGTGGCGACCAGAAGTTCAAGCTGCTTCTCTTTGAACTGTTGCATGATCGCTTCTTTGTCGCGCTGGTGCAACCGACCGTGGAGTAAGCCAAGGCTATAGTGTTGTCCCAACTCCTGTTGCAGTGTTTCCAGTGCATCAGTAGCTGCTGTTAAATCAGAATGTTCACTTTCTTCCACTAGGGGATAAACAACATAAGCCTGATGCCCTTTATCGAGTTCGCGTTGAACAAATTGGATCATTGCCGGTCGTTTAGCATCACTGACCATGCGGGTTTTAATCGGGATGCGCCCCGGTGGCAGTTGGTCAATAACCGACAGGGAAAGATCGCCATACACGGTCATCGATAGTGTTCGTGGAATCGGGGTTGCGGTCATTACTAAAACATCGGGATGATCCCCTTTTTTACGCAAATCATTGCGCTGATGCACACCAAAACGGTGCTGTTCGTCAATGATTCCCAGACCAAGGTTATGAAAGATTACATCGGGTTGTAAAACTGCATGGGTGCCAACGAGTAAATGCAAAGAGCCATCGTTAAGTTGTGCAAGGATTTTCAATCTTTCACATTTAGGGGTAGAACCTGTCAACAGAGCTACACGCAGACCGAGGGCGGTCATCCATTGATGAAATTGGTGGTAATGCTGTTCGGCCAAGATCTCTGTCGGAGCAACGACGGCGGCCTGTGCCCTATTTTCGATAGCAATCAAGCTGGCGAGTAATGCAACAATAGTTTTTCCACTGCCGACATCGCCCTGAATCAGGCGGTTCATAGGATGTGGTGACATCATATCGCGTTTTATTTCGCCAAGTACGCGCCGTTGGGCATCGGTTAAGCGAAACGGCAGCATGGCGACCAGGGGTTTGGTGTAGAGATGGGAAACTGAAAAAGCTGTTCCTTGCAGTAGTTGTGTTCCCTGTCGCCGCAATGCCAAACCGAGCTGGAGATAAAAGAATTCATCGTAGACCAGTGTTTGGCGAGCAGCGCCCTGACCTGCTTGTAATTGGTCAAAATCACTGTTTTGCGCCGGACAATGGATTTGCAACAAGGCGTCACTAATAGATAAAAAATGGTGTTTGTGTAGAATGTCGGCAGGAATATAAGTCTGTACCAGTAAGGCATAACGCGATACAGCTTCCTGAGCGAACTTGCGCATCTGTTTTTGACTGAGCCCTTCGGTGAGCGGATAAACCGGGAGTATGCGTTGTTGTTCGGCAGGCAATTCTGCATCTTGGCAAAACTCAATATCGGGGTGGAGAATCTCACGCTGAGCGGAGAATAACTTTAGTTCCCCAACTACAAAAACCTGTTGTCCAAGTTGATAGCGCCGTTTCATCCAATCGCGACGATAATGAAACCATTTGAGCAAAATTTGGCCACTATCGTCACTAACCATCACCTCAAAAATACGCTTTTTACTGCGACCAAGGTGTACTTCATCTGCGCTGAGAATAACGCCTTTAAATATGGCTGTTTCATGCAATTGGAGTTGAGCTATTTTTTTGAGTTGGCGACGGTCTTCGTAACGATGGGGAAGGAAATATAGTATATCTTCGATAGTATGCAGGTTGAGGCGGGTTAGTTTTTGGCTAAGGCGTGAGCCAACCCCCTTAAGGGTACTTAAGGGGGCGTGGATATTTGCGTCATGTGTCTCCTGAGTAGGCATAAATTATGACCTGGAAAATGTGTTGCTATCCTTCAAATAAGGCGTTCAATTTTTGCAGTAACTCATTGACATCGAGACCATGATTTATAGCACCCTGCTGTACCGATTCATGTTTTGCTCCTGAACAGGTTGAGCAACACAGACCAAGTTCAGCCAGTACATTGACTGCTTCAGGATGCATCTTTAATACTTCAATCATTTTGGTAGTTTTATCGATCATTTCTCTTCATTCCAATTGATAATTATATATATTTTATATCACTTACTTCGTAAATTTTGATTCCTGATGGTACTTTGATGCGAACTTCATCGTCAAATGTGTGACCAATAAGAGCCTTACCCACTGGTGAAGTTACCGAAATTTTACCGTTTTTAATATCTGCTTCATCTTCACCAACAATTTGGTAAACCACCTCATCCTCTTGATCAATATCAAACAGTGTAACCGTAGCCCCAAAGACGATTTTATCCGATTCCATTGTTTTGGGATCAATAACCTCGGCGCGGGCAATCGTATCATTGAGATACCGGATGCGTCCTTCAATGTGACCTTGACGATCTTTTGCCGCATCGTATTCAGCATTTTCTGATAAATCGCCATGGGAACGCGCTTCGGCGATATCTTGAACTACCTTAGGGCGATCAATACGAATGTGGGTTTTTAATTCTTGTTGCAGACGCTGATAGCTTTCGGGGGTCATGGGAACAGATTGTGACATTGTTTTTCCTTTGCACATAAAAGAAAAGTCACGGGTAGAGTATTCTACCCGCAACTGTTTGCGCTTCTTATTAAATTACGCTTATGTTATGTAATTTTAGAAATTATACTCTTGTAAGGCGACTGGGTCAAGTTTTTCCCGTTGCATGGGGTTGGCTATACAGCATCTGGCTGCTCCTTTTCGATGATTTTTGCTAATAAGCAGAATCACCTCATAACCCTCATCCTTTAATGCCTTACATGCCTGAGTCCCAGAGTAGTCAAACTCGCATGTCTGACCGATAACAAATAAGGTTAGATTGTGGTTCGTGCCTCACACAATCTAACCTTATTCGTTTTAAATCCTGCTGCTTCAAAGCCTTTGTCTAAACCACCGGCACCTGAAAAAGTGAGATAATCTTCATGTTCTCACTCCTAATGTAATCAATTTAGCATTTAACAATTGTGCAGGATTATCAGGGTAAATATTTGACATCTATTTCACACCCTTCGATTGTAATTTATTTACGTTCAAAGGTAACTTGTCCATCGCGCAACGTCAACATGGCAGCTCCGGTCATCTTCCAACCATCAAAGGGGGTATTGTGCGACTTTGAATAAAGCTTGGCTGCGTCAACGCTCCATTGATACTCGGGATCGATGAGCGTTACATCTGCAGGAACACCTTGTTTAAGTGTTCCTCTGGGGATATTTAATATCTGTGCAGCTTTAGTGCTCAGACAATTAATGGCTTCATTCAGGGTAAGTACGTTTTCTGCAACTAAACGCAATGTCAGCGGCAGCGCCGTTTCCAGCCCAATAAGACCGTTAGCGGCCACATTGAATTCAACATTCTTATCGTCAATATGATGCGGAGCATGATCGGTGGCAATCGCATCTATGGTGCCATCGGCTAAGCCCTCTTTCATAGCACTCACGTCATCAGCACCACGCAGGGGCGGCCCCATCTTTGCATTGACATCGTAGCCACGCACCGTCTCTTCGGTGATGGTAAAATGATGAGGAGTTACTTCACAGGTGGCTCGTACTCCACGTTTTTTAGCCTCACGAATTAGTTCAACGCTGCGACGCGTTGAAATATGACATACATGTAAACGGGCACCGGTTAATTCAGCCAACATCAGATCACGAGAAATTGTGGCGGCTTCGGCTACCCACGGATTACCTTTCAAACCTAGTTCCGTCGCTACCCGTCCTTCATTCATTACCCCACCGGCTTTAATTGCTTCATCTTCAGCATGGGCAATAATGGGCATATCAAATCCCGTGGCATATTCCATGGCGCGACGCAATACTTCACCACAATCGACATTAAGACCATCATCGGAAAAGCCAATGCAGCCCGCCTGTTTCAAATCGCCCATTTCCACCAGCGATTTTCCTTGTTGATCCTTGGTGATGGTACAAATAGGGTAAACGTTAGCTTTTCCCTCTAGACGTCCCTTGTAGACCATGTAAGAGGTTAATGCCTTGTTGTCGTTTACCGGTTTGGTATTGGGCATACATGCTACAGAGGTAAAACCACCCGCAGCAGCAGACTGTGTTCCGGTGACGATATCTTCTTTATATTCATGACCGGGATCACGTAAATGAACATGGATATCAACCAGTCCCGGAGTTACCAGCAAACCGTTGGCATCAATCACTTCCTCGATCCCGATAGGATCTATATTCTCTTCAATCTTTGCGATACATCCATCTTCAATCAGAATATCCAGATTAGCGTCAATATCTTGTGACGGATCGATGATGCGACCATTTTTGATCAATACTTTCATATCAAACCTCGTAGCAAGGGCTAAAAAATATAGCCATGTTGATCTGATTTATTAGAAACTTATTCAGCATAACTGTAGACAAGCTGGCGACGCCAGCTTGTCAGCTTATTCTTCGTCGGAACCGCCCAGCAACAGATACAACAGTGCCATGCGTACCGCTACCCCGTTCTCAACCTGTTCAAGGATCACATTTTGCTCTCCGTCAGCAACATATGACGAGATTTCGACGCCACGATTAAGCGGCCCGGGGTGCATGACAATGGCATCGGGCTTGGCCAGTTTAATGTTTTGCGTGTTAAGGGCAAAAAATTGGGCATATTCACGCAAGGATGGCATAAGGGTGTTACCCCCTTCCCGCTCCATCTGAATGCGTAGCATCATAACAACATCAGCATCTTTAATTGCTTCATTGATATCGGTATAAACCTCAGCACCCAGCTCTTCGAGACCGGGCGGTAACATGGTGGCTGGTCCGGCCAAACGCACGGTAGCGCCCATGGTTTTCAGTGCATAGAGGTTTGAACGAGCGACGCGACTGCGAGCAATATCACCGATAATGGCAACGGTCAGTCCTTCAATTGTGCCCTTGTGTTCCTTTATGGTCATCAAGTCGAGTAAAGACTGGCTCGGATGCTCATGGAAACCATCACCGGCATTAATGACCGAACAGCGTGTCAAACGCTTGGCTAGATAATCTGGGGCACCCGAGCAGGAGTGACGCATGATAATAATATCGGCATCCATTGCTTCGATATTTTTCGCCGTATCTTCGAGGGTTTCACCTTTTGTAACCGATGATCCAGAAGCAGAGATATTGATGGTATCCGCCGACATCCGCTTTCCCGCCAACTCAAAGGAGGTACGGGTGCGTGTACTGTTCTCGTAAAACAGGTTGATGATCGTCTTGCCGCGCAGTGTGGGAACTTTTTTAATGTCGCGCTGATTAACCTCTTTGAAGTTTTCAGCGGTTTCAAGAATCAGCTCAATATCCTCTTTTGAAAACTGCTGGGTACTAATAATGTGTTTATGCATAAATGCCATGCTGTGCTCCTCCACTGTTGCATATTGGATATTGGAAATTCTGTTATCTAAATAATATTAGTAACTATTCAGTATAGTGGAATCACGTGCCCAACTTCAGAGGTACTGAATAGTTGCTAATATTTAAGGTTTTATCAAACGAACCTCTAATGGGTACTGGGTGTCATCAAATAATACCTCTATTTTTTCTTCGTGGGCTGATGGAACATTGCGGCCGACATAATCAGCCCTTATTGGCAACTCGCGATGACCGCGATCAACCAGAACTGCCAGTTGAATACTGCTGGGTCGACCAATATCAATCAGAGCATCCATGGCCGCGCGAATGGTGCGTCCGGTATAAAGCACTTCGTCCACAAGGATGACATGGCAACCATCCAAGGCAAAAGGGATGTCCGTTTTACCGATGGGTCGCATCACGCCACTGGAAATATCATCGCGATACATGGTGACATCAACCGCACCCTGCGGCACTTCAATCCCCTCAATGGCGAAAATCCGTTGCCGCAGCATTTGAGCCAAGTGATCACCACCGGTACGAATTCCAATCAGAACAAGGCTTTCGCAACCATTATTCTTTTCTAAAATCTCGTGAGCAATTCTGGTTATCGCTCGACTAATGGCATCACTGTCGAGTATGACAGTTTTAATAGAACTCATTATTGCCTCCGCAAAGAGCAAAAAAAATACCTATCCACTATATAAGTTAAGTGAAGAGGTATTAGGGTAAACTGATGGTGTTTTGTATTTATTAAAAACATGTAAATTACCTTTGCCGATCTCTCTGGATCAACTTAAAAGGGAAAAATCTTTTCGTCATACCCTAACGAAACAGGCAAGTCGAAGTCAAGAGAAAGTCTCTATAAAAGTAAAATGGTTCTTTTGAATTTCATATGGGTAAGCAATTGACATTTACCTGAGATAGATCTAATTTTCCTGTCAGTAAATACGAGATTGTTTTAAAATGTTTCTTTTTATATCCTCGCGCTTTTCTTTTAGC
>JAYEOA010000087.1:0-11077 GCA_034722515.1 Thermodesulfobacteriota bacterium
CCCCCTTGAACACCCGCACACCGCTGACCATTTCGGGGATAAAACGCAACCCCATAAAATGATACAGATGGGGAGCAGCTGGCATGGATGGACCATGGTCGGTCATGCCAACGCCCTTAAGCCCCTTAGCAGATGCGGCACGAGTGATCTCTTCGATGGTGCTAAAAGCATGACCGGACGCGACGGTATGCACATGAAGATCAACTTCGGGGCATGCTATTTCAAGCGCTGACATTAGATTAGCCATTGATTATCTTCCTCCAAAAGCATCGTCAATGGTGAAAAGACTTGTCAGTGTCGTTGTCACCATTGTAGATTGTTTAATTACAAATTCACTAGCTGTGCGCTAATTTAACATGATACACCCGAAAGACAACGAATGAATTCCTGTGACGCCCTATTACACGTAAACCGTCCTGCCCGCTACCTTGGTGGCGAAGCCGGTTCCATTATAAAAGACCCTGCCAGTGTTGATGTTCGCTTTGCGCTGGCCTTTCCCGACACCTACGAAATCGGCATGAGCCACATCGGCTCTGCCATTCTTTACCATGTACTCAACCAACCGCAATGGTTGGCCGCCGAACGCACTTATTGCCCGTGGCCCGACATGGAAGAGCAGATGCGTGCTGAAAGCGCAGTGCTATCCAGCCTCGAATCGAATACACCTCTGAGCGACTTCGATCTCGTCGGTTTCAGCTTGCAGTATGAGTTGTGCTACACCAATGTGGTGAATATGCTCAACTTAGCCGACATCCCCGCCCTGCGCTGTGAGCGTAACGAGCATCATCCGTTAATCGTGGTCGGCGGCCCGTGCGCCTTTAATCCCGAACCCATCAGCGACTTTATCGACTGCGCCCTCATCGGCGATGGTGAAGAGGCAGTGATTGAACTGTGTAGCGCCGTGCGCGTCAGCCGCAACGCCAACGAAACCCGTGAGCAACTGCTTGAACGCTTGCGCCACATTGAGGGAATCTACCTGCCCCACCTGTTTGAGGTCAGCTACACCGGGCAGGGACAGGTGAATCAAATCACCCCGTTACGTGATGATTACCTAGGCGTCAAGCGCCGCTTTGTGAAAGATCTAGATAAAGCTGCCTACCCCACCAAGCCGCTGGTACCGTTTATGCACACCGTTCACGACCGCGTTGCCATGGAGATTGCCCGTGGCTGCACCCGTGGTTGCCGTTTTTGCCAAGCTGGTTACATCTACCGCCCGGTACGCGAACGCCAGGCATCGACCATCATCGACGTGATCGACCAATCGTTAAAACATAGTGGCTATAACGAAGTGTCGCTGTTGTCCCTGTCCAGTGGCGACTACAGCGCCATCGAACCACTGCTGCAAAACTTGATGGAACGCTACGCCAATGAGCGGGTAGCGGTTTCACTACCCAGCTTACGCGTTGGTTCCCTTACCGATGAACTGATTGAGGAGGTACGCAAGGTACGCAAAACCGGCTTCACCCTCGCTCCCGAAGCGGGCACCGAACGACTACGTCAAGTAATCAACAAGGGGATCAAGGCCGAAGATCTGCTCACCACCAGCCGCACCATCTACACCTTGGGCTGGCGCATGATCAAGCTGTATTTCATGATGGGCCTACCTACCGAAACCCGTGAAGATCTTGACGGTATTGTCGATCTCGCCTTCAAGGTCAAACGCAGCTCTCGCGGCACCGAAGGTGGCGGCGACGTTAATGTTTCGGTATCCACTTTTATTCCCAAACCACATACTCCATTTCAGTGGGATGCTCAACTTAACTTGGAGCAAACCATTGAACGGCAGCGTTATCTACGTGATGCGCTGCAAAAAAAGAAGTTACGCCTCAAATGGCACGAAGCACAACTGTCGATACTGGAAGGGGTGTTTGCCCGTGGCGACCGCCGTCTGGGAAAAGTTATCCTGCGTGCGGTTGAGCTGGGCTGCCGCTTTGATGGCTGGCGCGAACAGTTTCGCTTCGACCTGTGGCAGCAAGCGCTTGACGAGTGCGGTTTGGAGATAGAGTTCTATCTGCGTCAACGTGAGGAAGATGAAACCCTGCCGTGGGATCACATCGACTGCGGCATCCCCAAAAGCTTTTTTATCAAAGAGCGCCACAACGCTCTGGCACTCCAGTACACCCCAGATTGTCGCAGCGGCAAATGCAGCCAGTGCGGTATCTGCGATTTCGATCAACTTAAAATGCGTTACGCCGACAGCTCTCCGACATTACCAACACCGACCCCAGCGCCGGGGCAAGGTGAAGAACGCTACAAATTGCGGCTACGACTACATAAAACCGGCAACGCACGCTATATCAGCCATCTCGAATTTATGACAGTTCTGCAACGCGCTTTGCGCCGTCGGCAGATACCGATTCGCTTTTCACAGGGATTCCATCCCCACCCACGCCTATCGTTTCCCGATGCGCTGCCTACCGGAGTGCAAAGTCTGGCTGAAATTGTCGATATTGAACTGTTTAGCCCCTATGCAGCGGAAGATGTTCTGCAACGCCTGCGCGAGGAACTACCCGACGGCTTTGATGTAGAATCAATTGATGAAGTCCATTGGCGCACTCCATCGCCCGGAGCCAGTATCCTCAGTAGCGACTATCACGTGCCATTAGGCAATATGGATCGTAACAAATTGCAACATAACATCGATACTTTCCTTGCCGCCGACACGGCAGATTACCAGCGCCATAAAGGGGATAAAATCACCACCATTGACCTACGCGGCGATGTTCAAGCGCTGCAACTTGGTGAAGATAGTCTTATCATGACATTGACCAAAGGCAGCCCCATCGCCGTAGCGGCTCACCTGCTTGGTCTCGATGCCAATACGATTCGCACCCTTGGCATTTGCAAAACTAATATATCATTAAAAGAGTTACCGACAACATACACAGATTAAACCAGGCATCAGCCCGGATAAAGGAGTCACTTATGGCCAAAAAACTGGTCATCAATAAAACATCGCACGAAACCCGCATTGCCCTACAGGAAAACGGCCATATTGCCGAGCTGTATATCGAGCGCACCCGCGATCTGGGCATTGTTGGCAACATCTATAAAGGAAGAGTGATCCGGGTTCTGCCGGGAATGCAGGCGGCCTTTGTCGATATTGGCCTCGAAAAAGCAGGTTTTCTCTACGTCGCCGATGTGATTGATCAAATGGAAGCGGTGGTTGAATATGTTGACGGGCGTAGCACCAGTGCCGCCCCCAACGGCGATTCCGGCACTGACGGGAGTGACGAACCACCACCACTGCCACCGATAGAAGACCTACTTCAGGAGGGACAGGAAATCCTCGCCCAGATTGCCAAGGAACCGCTGGGAACCAAAGGGGCGCGTATCACCTCCAACATCTCGCTACCGGGACGCCATCTGGTCTACATGCCCACCATCGACCATATCGGCATCTCGCGCCGCATCGAAAACGAAGAGGAGAAGGAACGACTGCGAGCAACGGTGGAAAACATCCGAGCACCGGGCAGTGGTTTCATTGTACGCACTGCAGCCGAAGGAAAGAATAGCGACGACCTACGGGCTGACATGCTTTATCTCGCCGAGCTGTGGAACGATATTGATGCCCGACAAAAAGAACTTGGCGCACCGATACTGGTTCATTCCGATCTCGACGTAACCAGCAAAGTGCTGCGCGATATTCTGACCGAAGATATCCGAAATATTGTAGTTGATTCAAAGACTGAATATGATCGAATTGTACAATTCCTCAATACCTACATGCCCAAGCTTCAATATGAAATTGAGCTATACAACAAAAAAGAACCACTATTTGACGCTTATGGTCTAGAAATTGAGATCGAGCGGGCTCTTGGCAGTAAAGTATGGCTCAAGAGTGGTGGCTATATTGTCATTGAACAGACCGAAGCACTGACCGCCGTAGACGTCAACACCGGTCGTTTTGTCGGCAAACGCAAATTGGAAGACACTATTCTCAAAACCAATCTGGAAGCGGTTAAGGAGGTGGCATTTCAGCTACGCCTACGCAACATCGGTGGTCTGATCATTATCGATTTTATCGATATGGAAAAAGAACTACACCGCGAACTAGTTCATAGCACCTTGGAAGATGCCCTTAAAAACGATAAGAGCAAAACCAACATCCTTAAAATTTCGGAGTTGGGGCTGGTGGAGATGACCCGTAAGCGGGTGCGCGAAAGTCTTGGTCGGACGTTGTGCGAACCCTGCCCATATTGCGAAGGCAGCGGCTATGTCAAAAGCCGCACCACCATGGTTTTTGAGATCTTCCGTAAACTGAAACGGGAAATTTACTCCCTGCCCGGTTATCGGGTAAACCTCCAGGTACATCCCGATGTTGCCGCTTTGCTCTACGATGATGAGAGCTGTATGATCGACGAGATCGAAAAAGATTTTGAAAAACAAATAACCATAATCTCTCGCCCAAATTTTCACATCGAGCAATTTGAAATCGGAGAAGGTTAAGGTGAAAAAAAATCGGTCAGACAGTAGCGCCGCCCCGACCGACGCGATTTTGGAAAGTATCAGTGACGGCGTATTTACTGTCGATGCCGACTGGCGTATCACTTCATTCAATCGCGCTGCAGAACAGATCACCGGCACCAGCCGTGAGCAGGCTATCGGTCAACCATGTTCGGAAGTGTTCCGCTCCAGCATGTGCGAAACCCAGTGCGCCCTGCGCCAAACCTTGCAAGATGGTAAACCAATAATCAACCGCGCAGGCTATATCATTAACGCCAACGGCAAGCGGATCCCCATCAGCGTTTCCACGGCGGTACTGCGTGACAAGGATGGCACCATCATCGGTGGCGCCGAAACATTCCGTGATTTAAGCGAAGTGGAAGCATTACGCAAACAGCTCCAGGGACGCTATCAACTAGGGGATCTTATCAGCCATAGCCCCGTCATGCACGACGTGTTCAACCTAATCAACGCCGTCGCCTCCAGCAGTGACACCACGGTGCTTATTCAGGGAGAAACCGGCACCGGCAAAGAGCTAGTCGCCAAAGCAATTCACGATATTAGCAACCGCGCCAACGAACCATTTATCGCCCTCAATTGTGGTGCTCTACCCGATAATCTGCTTGAATCGGAACTGTTCGGGCACAAAAAAGGAGCCTTTACCGGAGCTACAGCCGACAAACCCGGTCGCTTCGCCATGGCGGGGCGCGGAACCCTGTTTCTCGATGAAATCGGTGAAATCAGTCAGGCATTGCAAGTGCGCTTACTGCGCGTGCTCCAGGAACATAGCTATGAGCCACTGGGCGCTACCCAATCACAACAGACACAAGCACGCATCATCGCCGCAACAAACCGCAATTTAGCACAACTGGTGGAACAAGGTTCTTTCAGGCAGGATCTATTCTATCGCATTCAGGTGGTACAAATTGATCTCCCCCCGCTACGTGAACGTATGGAAGACATTCCACTGTTAGCCGAGCATTTTATCTCCCATTTCAACCAACTGCAAAATAAACAAATTTCAGAAATAAGTTCCGAAGCGATGGCCTGCCTTGTCGCCCACCAATGGCCGGGAAATGTTCGGGAGCTGGAAAATGTCATCGAACGCGCCTTTGTCCTCTGTTCTGAACCAGTCATTACTATGCATCACCTGCCTGAGTCATTACAAAACAGTACAGTCACAGCTCAAACAGCAGACCTCAATATTCAGGCCAGTCGCAGCAGTCACGAAAAGCAATGCATCATCAACGCCCTACAGCACAACAATTACAATCGCACCGCCACAGCTCGCGAGCTGAATATTCACAAAACCACCCTGTATCGCAAGATTAAAAGCCTCGCCATCCCCCTGTCGCAACACGACGGTCGCAATAGCAGCTAACAGCGTAGCGCAAATGCTACTATTGCCACCACGGTGCTACGCTACGGCTGCAAAAGTGCTACTATAGCAACAACTCTCTCTCAAAAAATCATCCATCATTGAACTCAATAATATCACATAGTTAAACTAACCTATGGCACAAAACACCTCTATTGGCACGACCAATGCATAATCAACAAACATAGTTATTAAACAGACACACCGTGAAAGTCGGCTTTAGCTGCGAATATTTTTGCTCTACATCAAATCATTCGCGAACGATTTAGCCACTTGCGTTACACTTTCAAACCCGAAACGGAGACCAAGATAGATGAAAGCGGCATTTACTATATGGAATGGTCGAATCGCCCCCGTATTCGATGTGGCAGGTCAAGTAATGCTAGTCGACAGTAATGGCGAGCAAGACCCACATACCATTATCAACCTACCCTGTGGGTCGGCGTGTGAAAAAATCATTTTTTTACAGCAACTGCACGTTCAGGTGCTGGTATGTGGAGCCATGACGCGGCGCACCGCACGTTATGCTCACGAGCTAAACATGGAAGTTTTTCCATTTATAGCCGGTGAACAGCAAGAGATTATTGATACATGGCTAAGTAAACACTTACTCGACAAGCGTTTTTGCATGCCTGGCTGTGGTCGCAACGATTGTTTCAGAAAACACAGAGGTGGACAGGGGCGCAGAGGGCGAAATTCGCGCCAGCATACTGCTAAACCACCAGAAGATTAACCCGCAACAAAGGAGCATTATCATGCCAAGAGGAGACAGAACAGGACCAAACGGAGCAGGATCGCGCACCGGACGTGGAGCAGGACTGTGCAACGACAACCCAGAACCCGGATTTGTCAGTAGCGGCGGCGCTGGAGGTATGGGTGGTAATGGTGGTCGCATGGGGGGCGGAGGTAGGCGTAGCGGTGGAACAGGACGCGGCGTTAACCGCCCCGGTTCAGGGCGTAGCAACTTCGCTCAGGCAGGGAACCGCTATCAAAGTGCTGTAACGGACAACGCAACCGACACAACGGGGTTTCACCAACAGATGCAACAGATGCAGCAACAACTTAACAGCATAACCGACACCATTAAACAATTTGTCAGCGGCAACAAATCTTGAATAACTTAAATGGAACAGAACCTTTCACCCGTTATGCGTAAAAACAAGCAAAATCGGGACAGTCCCCAGCTCCATCGGAGGATGTCCCAAACTTTTGCGCCGCAAACTGCTACAATTTCAAACCCGTAAAACAGGGACAGCCCCCGGTGTGACTGGGGACAGTTCCTGTTTTACTAGCTATCAATAATCGCGATTAAGCCCGCGGCATAAGGAATACACATCATGAAAATTGCCATAAGCACCACCGGAAACACCCTTGACGCTGCCATCGACCCCCGCTTCGGACGCGCTGTCCGTTTTCTTATTTACGATACCGAACAAAAAGACTTTACCTTGGTTGAAAACGAGCAAAACCTTAACGCCACCCAAGGTGCCGGAATTCAAGCGGCAAAAATTGTTGCCGACAGCGGAGTGCAAGCCGTTATCAGCGGTCAGTGTGGTCCTAAAGCTTTCAATGTTCTCAGCACCGCCGGAATCACCATCTATCCCTGCGATGCCAATTCTATCGCTGAAGCATTAGAGCTCTACGCCACTGGAGCGTTGCAACCAGCCAAAGATGCCACTGTTGAAGGGCACTGGGTATAATCATGAAAATTGCTATCGCCTCAGGCAAAGGGGGCACGGGAAAAACCACCTTGGCTACTGCTTTAGCTCAGGCGGCAACCGAGCCGATACAATTGCTGGATTGCGACGTTGAAGAACCCAACGCACATATCTTTATGAAACCGCAATTAACCGAACGTGAAGCAGTCACCATCGCCATTCCGGTGCTGGACACAGATCGTTGCACCAACTGCGGCAAATGTGGCGAACTATGCCAATTCAATGCCATTGTCACCATCGCTGACCAAACCATGATCTTTTCCGATCTGTGTCATAGCTGCGGTGGTTGTATCCTCGTCTGCCCTGAAAAGGCACTACAGGAGCAACCAAAAACCATTGGTTACATCGATACCGGTCATAGCCAATCACTTAATGGTGATACCATCACCTTCGTAAAAGGAACACTGAATATCGGCGAAGCGATGGCGCCGCCGGTGATCAAGCAGGTTAAAAAGATGGTCGATCCGAATCAGCTTACTATACTCGATTGCCCGCCGGGCACCTCATGCCCCATGATCACAGCGATAACAGGTAGCGATTTTGTCCTGCTGGTAACTGAGCCGACCCCTTTTGGATTACACGATCTAAAATTAGCTGTGGAAACCTTGCGGTTGATGGATATTCCTTTTGCCGTGGTAGTAAATAGAGCCGGATGTGGTGACAACAGAGTTGATGATTACTGTAGCGACGAGCAGATTCCATTGTTGTTGCAGATCAAAGATGATCGGCGGGTAGCAACAGCCTATTCTCGCGCAGAAGGATTACTGACGGCGCTGCCGGAGATGGTCACCGAACTGCGTGCGTTACTGGGGCGGATCGACAACTGCGTCGCTGCAGCGCAAAGGAGTTTATCGTGAAAGAGATTGTTATCATCAGCGGTAAGGGGGGCACGGGTAAAACCAGCATCACCGCCGCATTCGCCGCCTTGAGCACCCAAGCGGTATTCGCCGACTGTGACGTAGATGCTGCCGACATGCATCTACTGCTAGCCCCGCTTTCCCAACAGAGCTACCCTTTCATTAGCGGCAATATAGCTCGCATCGATGCGCAAAACTGCACCGGCTGCGACACCTGCAACAGCCTGTGCCGCTTCGATGCAGTCCGACCCGGCTCACCCTATACCATCATCCCCAGCTCCTGCGAAGGCTGCGGCGTATGTGTCCATTTTTGTCCCGAAAAAACCATCGAATTTCCACCACAACGCTGCGGTCAGTGGTATCAATCAGAAACCCGCTTTGGTTCCATGGTTCATGCTGCGCTAGATATCGGAGCAGAAAATTCGGGCAAACTGGTCAGTTTAGTCCGTCAGGAAGCACGGAATCTCGCAGAAAAACACCAGCGTGAACTTATTCTGATCGACGGTCCGCCGGGGATCGGCTGCCCGGTTATTGCCGCTACCACCGGTGCCAACGCAGTTCTCGTTATTACCGAACCCACCTGTAGCGGCAAACACGACCTGCTGCGGGTGCTTGAGCTAACTAATCATTTTGACATCCCCGCCTATATATGCGTCAATAAATGGGATATCAATCCAGATATGACCGAGGAGATTAAAACCGCAGCTCAAGAAAAAGGCGCAACCTTTGTCGGCACCATCCCCTATGACGAGCAGATAACCACCGCCCAGATCGAAGGCAAAACCATTGTTGAGTGGGGGGATACAATCGCCGCTAACGCCATTAAAAAAATCTGGAATTCCTTTTGCGAGCAACTGGATTTGCCGCAATAACTCTTTCACAACCACGGAGAACAACACCATGAAAATTGCTATTCCTACCGCTCAGGGCAAACTGACCATGCATTTTGGTCACTGCGAAACCTTTACCCTAACAACAGTAGAAAATAACAGCATCAACGCCAGCGAAGACCTCAAAGCGCCACCCCATGAGCCAGGATTACTGCCACGCTGGCTGGCAGAAAAAAATGTTGACCTCATCATTGCCGGTGGCATGGGACAACGCGCCCAACAACTGTTCGCCGATCAGGGGATCAAAGTCATCGTCGGCGCCCCCTCCGAAAGCAGCGAAACCCTGGTAAATCGTTACCTCGAAGGCAATTTGACCACTGGCACCAATCTGTGTGATCACTGATTAACCCTGCGCAAAACATCTAGCAGCCTGTCGTAAAACAGGAGGGGACGTTAGAACAGGGGGGAATGCAAGGAAGCTTATAACAACAAAACTTATGCCGGATTATGGTTAGTCATCGACTGCGGTGGCAGCGGCGGTAACACAATTGCGTCCACGCTCTTTGGATTCATACAGGGCGGCATCGGCGGCTTTTGTCAGTTCTAAGGCATTTTTGTCATCAGCGGGGATGATGCTTACGACACCGAGGCTCAATGTTACGTGGGGACAAATGTCGGATGCTTTGTGCTCGATTGCTAGCTCTTCTACGTTGTTGCGTGCTGTTTCAGCAAAGATTAGGGCTTGTTCAATAGTGGTATTGGGAAGTAAGAAGATGAACTCTTCGCCGCCATAGCGTGCTACCATTCCTCCTGACTGCGATGCTGCATTGTCCAATGTTGCGGCAACCTGAATTAGGCAGGTATCACCTTCCTGATGACCGTAGGTATCGTTGTATTTTTTGAAGAAATCAATATCGCATAGAATAAGCGCTAGGGGTTGTCGGTTGGCGCTGAGTTGCTGCCATTCACTGCGTAGCTTTTCATCAAAGGTGCGCCGGTTGGGTATTTGGGTCAAACCATCTATTTTGGCAATCCGTTCCAATGCAACATGTGCCTCCGCCAAGGCTCGTTCCGAATGCTTACGTTCGGTAATATCTTTATATTGAGCCAGTGTGCCGAGGGTTCCATCCAGAGTAACCAACCTCGATGTAGTCATGATATAGCTGCTAGTTTCACCGGCGGTATTGGTTAGGTCGATATCGGTATATTTGGTGGTGCGGCTGTTTTTTACCAGTGTACACTCTGTTGGCGTGAGTAACCAGCTGCAATGTTTGCCGACAACCTGCTCACTGGCTTTACCTAACAGTTTAAGCATCTGGCTATTGGCGCGTACGATTATATCATCGTTGCGGATTACGATCATGGGATCGGCACAGGATGAAAAAATCTGTTCCAGTTCCATGTCTGACATTTCAGATCTAAGTAGTTGACTATTGACGCGCCCGATAAATTCTTCCAGAGCAGTAATCATTTCCTCCAACTCGGCGCAGCGAGGACATAAAGTAATGTTATTTTCATCTTGCACTGTACGATTCTCCTTGTTGAAAATAATGGATGAAAGTGAACTTGCCATTGTCAAATAAAATACTTTTATACATAACATAATTAGCTGTAAATGAATACGTGATTTAGGCAATTAATAACGAGGAGACTGTCGGGCTTAGCAAGAATCTACTGCGAAATCGTCTGAGCGGCGCATATTTCCCCCTATTGCCCCCGCATAATACCCGTCGATTTTTATCGGCGAAAGCGCATTTTGACTTCCAACATAACAACGAGTATACTATCTGAGTTGTTTAACTACTCAGTTTGTCCACATGAATAAATTGAATAAGTTAGGGACACTCC
>JAYEOA010000088.1:0-2160 GCA_034722515.1 Thermodesulfobacteriota bacterium
CGACTTGACCCCTTTTGAGATGGCCGCCGCTTTAGATCTACTTCACGGCAATCCCACTGTAGGCCACACCATAATTATTGCTACTGGAATCGGCCGCACAGAACGCTATACGATAGCTCCCTGTTGCCGAGGGGGTAAAGGTCGCTTTATAAAGGCCACTGACAGATTCAATCTGCATGGATATTTTTTCCACCAACTGATTCTCCTTCCAGATCCAAGCAAAAACCTGATAGCGATTCGCATCCCAGATTCCATCAGGTTTAACGGAACAACCGCAGAGCATGGTCACATAGGCGGACAAGTCGATGGTTTCACCTGGTTTGACCTTGGTGTTAGCATATGGGGTCAGTGGAACAACAACGAATCCGTAAAGTTCAAAGACAATTCCATCGCCAAGAACGTGCTGCCCCGGCAACAACCAAAATGTTCGCGTGCTGTTGACTGCGGTCGATCCACCAGCATGGGGGCCATAAACCCGCACCTCAATCTGAGTGGGTTCTTCAATATCCACCGTGGCGACGAAAGCGGCGGTTTTGCTATTACTTATGCTCTGCCCGCGCTGAATGGGGTTTTTCATCAGAGTATCGGTGCTCCCCGTGCCACCGAGAATTATACCCTGAGCGCACACTTCCCCGGAATGAACATCAGTCAGCGAGACATTCAGCCCTCCCATGGCGGTTCCGATAAACTTGGCATCATGCGCTTTCGCCCGAACGGTGACCTGTGTCGGCTCCGCCATGGCAGCCACGGACAGAAGAAGCAGAAAAACAAAGATCATTAAAATCGTGCTGAATTGTTTCATTACATTAAATTCCTTTCGATATAAGCGTTAAAAAAGTAGCTGGCGCAGTCATTAGACTGCAAGAACTTACTCCTCCTCATCATCATCATCCTGCTGACCATAACTGCAAAACTTCTCCATCACCCGCTCCATCTCGGCATCACCTACCAGCACCGGCTGACCTATCGACTTGGCTTGATAAAAAATACGGGCGACGAGTTCTATCTCTTCGGCAACATTGAAGGCGCTGTTCATGTCAGTCCCGATGGCAACGAGACCATGATTCGCCAGTAACAGCGCATTGTGCTCACCGATACTATTGGCTACATTAAGCGCCAGCTCGGCACTGCCAAAGGTCGCATAGGGAGCCAGCGGAACTTTTTTGCCGGAAAACGCCACCAAATAATGGACGGCTGGAATCTCCCAATTTAAGCAAGCTATGGTGGTAGCATAGACCGAGTGGGTATGTACTACCGCACTAATTTCAGGTCGTTTATCATACAAAGCCAGATGAAAGCTCAGCTCACTCGATGGCTTGCAGCGCCCTTGCACAATCGTCCCATGCCTATCAACAATCACCACATCCTCAACCCGAACATCGGCGTAGTCAATGCCGCTGGGGCCGATAGCAATCAGATCGTGTTCAGCGTCGAGGATACTCAGGTTCCCCCCACTGCCCGTAGTAAGCCCCGATTTAATCATTTTTAGACCATAATTAACTATTTGCTGTCGTGCTGCGATGAGTTTCATAACTTAATGCTCCCTTCAATATTCAGGAACGCCAGTGTCGATTCCAGCGTGCGGTTAACCACCTGCTCGGGACAAATACCTGCCTGTTGTACCACCTCGATTGCCGCATGTACTTCACCTACTGTTTGGGCAATATGGGCATCGCTACCAATGGCAATCAGTGCGCCATGCTCGGCACACAGGCGGGCAATTTCGATACAGTTAGGTGCGCTACCACAGCGGGCATTAGCAAACGACGAACTATTGATCTCCAGAGCAGTTCCGGTGGCAACAGCCTGCTTAACAACGGCAAGGTGGTCGATGGGAAACTCTGGATTGCCGGGATGAGAGATGATGTGAACCAAGCGATTTTCCATCACCTGCATCATTGTTTTGGTATGACATTCCAGCGTTGTTCCGCTGTAGCCACAATCGGCATGAAACCCCGCCAACACCACATCCAGACGCTCAAGGTATTCATCCGTTAAATCGACCTGCCCCCCATTGAGGATATTGGCCTCAACCCCCTTGAACACCCGCACACCGCTGACCATTTCGGGGATAAAACGCAACCCCATAAAATGATACAGATGGGGAGCAGCTGGCATGGATGGACCATGGTCGGTCATGCCAACGCCCTTAAGCCCCTT
>JAYEOA010000089.1:0-10646 GCA_034722515.1 Thermodesulfobacteriota bacterium
TCAAGACAAAGAGAAATCTCCATGCCGTACGACAGCTACTTTGAGGCAAACGCCGACGTAACTGATTGATAGGTTTAAGCGCAAAAATAAAAGTCAACGCACCACACAAAACCAATAAAAGTGCCAATCTATTCACAACAATACCCTGTCAAAAAACAACGACATTCCGCCATTTAACCACGTGTAACCGCATAAGACCACTGCGCCAGCTATCCTACAACAATGAAAAAACCCGTTATCATTAAAAAATAAGCAAAACTAGCCTTGATTGTGATGCAAAACACTTGCCAAACATGGCATCAAACATGATGGTCTCGCAAAAAGATAGCGATTGATGTAAGATCGATAAGGTACTACAACATCAAAGGAGATATACCCATGTTTGACAAGGTTCCCCAGTCTGAACTGAAGCAGCGATTACACGCCCTGCGCAGGCGTATGGATCAAGATCACCCCGAGTGGCAACTACTGGCGGTGTTCAGTAAAATAAATCAATTCTATTTGACCGGCACCATGCAAGACGGTGTGGTGCTAATCCCCCGTGAGGGGCAAGAGATATACTGGGTACGCCGCAGCTTGCAACGGGCGCTGGATGAATCCACATTTGCCGACATCCGCCCCATGCACAGCTTTCGCGATGCCGCAGCAGCCATGACACCCCTGCCCTCAACAATCCATTTGGAAACAGAACACGTTCCGCTAGCAGTGTATAAACGCTTCAACAAACATTTTGGCTTTTCACAGGCAGTATCGGCAGATATTTCAATCTCGGCGGTGCGTGCGGTTAAAAGCTCATACGAGCTGAACCTGATAAAACAATCGGGACAAATCCATCAGCAAATTCTGGAAATAACACTACCACAGCTACTCCATGAGGGGATGAGTGAAGCAGAACTAGCCGGACAGCTATACCCGGCAATGATCGACGCCGGGCATCATGCCATCGCCCGTTTAAGTATGTACGATACCGAAATGCTCATCGGACTCATCTGCTTTGGCGAAAGCTCTATCTACCCGACATCATTTGACGGCCCCGGTGGTAACTTCGGTATGAGCCCTGCCGTTCCCCTGCTCGGTAGTCGCCAGCAAAAATTACAACCCGGCGATCTGATCTTTGTCGATATTGGCTGCGGTGTTGACGGCTACCATACCGACAAAACCATGACTTATGTCTATAAAGGGCAACTCCCCGACTATGCCATTGCAATCCACAACCACTGCGTCCAAATCCAAAACGACACCGCCGCACTACTCAAACCGGGAGCGATTCCATCACAGATCTACGCCACCATCACCGATAAATTCGATGATGATTTCAAGGTCAACTTCATGGGATACGCAGACAGGCAAACCAGTTTCCTCGGTCACGGCATTGGATTACACATTGATGAATGGCCGGTACTGGCAAAAGGATTTGATGAACCTCTGCAAGAGAACATGGTGATCGCCATCGAACCTAAGAAAGGACTCGACGGCATCGGCATGGTGGGAACAGAAAACACCTTTATCGTCACCCCCTCAGGCGGACGCTGCATCACCGGCAACCATCCCGGTCTGCTCGCCGTGGGCTAGGAGAAGCCATGAATAATGCCCTCGCACATACAACAGGGGACGTTCTTTACATATTAACTTTCTCAACAAGGCAACTAAAATTCTGATCATCATCGAACAAACCCTCACCACGTCTAGCAGAAGTGGCTACATCCTTTATAGAGTTAGCCTGCTAGACACCGAAGCGCACCCAAAGCGGTTACCGCAGCGATACGTATCTCGGGTCGTCGATCCTGGACATAAGGACAAATAAACGACTCGGACTGAACAAATCCCAGTTTGCCAATAGCGGACAATGCAGCACACGACAACTCGGTACCGGCCTGCCGACAAACCGTTTCTAAATAGGGGAGCAACCGTTCGTCGTTATAACCAGACAATGCTCCGGCAGCGTATACGGCAACGGCTACATCATTATCTTTTAAACACTGCACCAGGCCAGATAACGCTTCGGGTAAAAGCTTTTCACCTAACATCTGCACGGCAACAGCCCGGACATCGGCATCAGGATCTTTCAGCAGCGCCGTCAACAACGTGTGCGATTTGTCACTATTTAATAACGCTAGGCTATACACTGCGGCAACACGTTCATGACGATCACCCGTCGCAAGTTTTTGCTCCAGCACGGTAAAACTCTGACAAATATCCAAACGCTCCAACGCAGCAGCAGCGGCATGACGCACGCATTCATCGCCATCCTTTAAGGCGGCCAACAACAGCTCTCGTCGCCCTGATTGCATAAAATTATCCCTTTATGTTAGCTCAATCATTTTAAGCAGATTGGTTGAACCCGGTTGCCACAAGGGTGTGCCCGCAGTGACAATAATTCGATCCCCCACCACGGCAAGCTTGCGCTGCATAACTTCGTTACCGGCAAAGACAAACAATGCATCAATATCGCTGCACGGCTCAATCAATACCGGTGTAACCCCCCAGAGTAAATTCATTTGTCGATACGTTTGCACGTTGGGAGTTAAAGCAATTACCGGACATTCAGGCCGAAAATGGGACACGCAGGCTGCGGTAAAACCTGATTGTGTGTACGCTACGATGGCGGCAGCGCGAAGATCATCGGCTAAACCCCTCGCCGAGTGCCCGACAGCCCATGACACCGATGGCAACCCAGTTTGAACTGCCTTTCTCATGTTCAGTTCATTACCAATGTGAGGCTCTGTTGCCTTAGCGATGCGGTCTAAAACCTCGGTTGCCTGAAGCGGATATTTCCCCGATGCAGTTTCATCAGACAGCATCAAGGCATCGGTTCCATCATAAATAGCATTAGCCACATCCGTCGCCTCGGCGCGTGTTGGTCGCGGTCTGCTTACCATACTGGATAACATTTGGGTCGCGGTAATCACGCTACGCCCGCGACATCGAGCTTTACGAATCAACTGCTTTTGCAATACCGGCACCTGTTCCAAAGGCACCTCTACCCCCAGATCACCCCGAGCAATCATCACCCCATCAACCTGATCAAGAATCTCATCAATATTTTCTACTGCCTGCGGTTTTTCAATTTTAGCCACCAGTTGCGGACGCGATTCAGCCTTATCCAAAACAGTGCGAATCTCTTGCAAATCAGCAGCGCTACGCACAAATGATAGCGCCACAATATCGACTCCCTGCTCTAAGCCAAACAGGAGATCAGCACGATCTTTTTCGGTAAAAGCGGGAATACTCAGATCACTCGACGGCAAATTGACCCCTTTACGCGAATAAGCAATCCCCCCGGTGACCACTACACACTTTACCAGTGGCGCATCAATAGCCTCTATGCGTAACTCCATCAAACCATCAGCAATCATAATCGAATCACCCACCTTGACATCCAGATGCAGGTTGGGGTAATCCACAGGTAGCGTCCCTTCTGGAGCCAACTCCGAGACACATAATGTCACCGAGGTGCCACGAATAAGGCGTACCCCGGTTTCTGGCAATATCCCCAGACGAATTTTTGGCCCACACAGATCCTGTAAAATAGCCACCGGCTTCTGTTCACGCTCGGCTAACAAGCGAATCCGCTGAATCAATTCTCCATGAGAAATATGATCACCGTGGGAAAAATTAAGCCGTGCTACATCCATACCGGCGTCAATCATCTTCGACAATAACGCTTCCGACGCTGATGCCGGGCCAACAGTACAAACAATCTTTGTTCGTCTCATATCATCTCCTGCCTACAAGCTTTGCACGTTTAAATTATACCACTGGAGAAAGTACGGTAGCAAAGTACCGTCACCAAAATAAGCTTGGCTCTTTTCAACAAGATCTATATTGAGGTGTCTGAGAATTTCAAGGATATCTTTATATCTCCAACCCGTTTCATAAAGCGTCAACCTTTATCAGCGCTGTCTAAACCACCCCTTAAGTGCCACCTTTGGTGTTTTTTAAAACGGAATCTCATCATCAGGATTAAACGTAGGCTCTTCATAAACCGGCGCCGGACGTTGCTGTGTTGGTTGCGCCTGTTGCTGTGTTGGTTGCGCCTGTTGCTGTGTTGGTTGCGCCTGTTGCTGCTGCACTTGCTTAGGTTGAGATTGTTGCGCCTGAGGTTGTTGTGATTGCGCTGCTTGCCCACCACCATAGCCACCGGCATTGTTGTAGCTACTCGCGCCACCTTGGTACCCACTATTATCGTCACCGGCACGACCGAGCATCTGCATTTGATCAGCAACAATCTCGGTTGAGTAACGATCATTACCGTCACGATCTTGCCATTTGCGCGTTTGCAATTTTCCTTCGATATACACCTGTTTACCTTTGTGGAGATATTTCCCACAAATCTCGGCTAACTGCCGCCAGACGACAATATTATGCCATTCGGTTTTCTCCTGCCGATTACCTTCACGATCCTTGTAATTCTCACTGGTGGCGATTGGAAAATTTGCCACAGCAGCCCCGGATTGGGTGTAGCGCAAATCAGGATCCTTACCGAGATTGCCGACCAGAATAACTTTATTTACTGACATTGTATAAAATCCTTCTCAAAGGGGAAATAATTAAAGTAACTTTTCTCATACTAAGATTTAAGCAAATCAGCCTCTCAATGTCCATATAATATTTGACTCACCATCGTTGCTCCCCTACACTGCATCGAGTTATCTATATTCTATTAACATTTCCATTTTACGTGCATATTCGGGCAGATAAACGCCAACTAACCCCTCTTTTCTCAAAATTGCGAGATTTGCGTGACAACTGATTCCCAATTTACCGACAACCCGGATATTGTCCGTGTCCTTGCGCTGGGTGGGCTGGGCGAAATCGGCATGAACATGATGGCGCTGGAAACAGCAGGAAAGATCCTGCTGATCGATTGCGGACTGATGTTTCCCGAAGCGCACATGCTCGGTATCGATCTGGTGCTACCCGACATATCCTGTTTGGCGGATCGCATTGACGATATCTGCGCCCTTGTGCTTACCCACGGTCACGAAGACCATATCGGCGCATTGCCATTTCTCTATCGCCAATTGGGCTCACCACCGATTTTTGCCACCCGCTTCTCCCTCGGTTTGCTTAGAAAAAAACTGGAGGAGTTTGACCTCAATCTGAACCAACACATGCACCAGATCGAACCCCGGCAACCATTTACAGTCGGCCCGTTTACCATCGAACCATTTCGTGTCGCCCATTCGGTTCCCGACGGCGTTGGGCTAGCCATTCGTAGCGCTGCCGGTCTGGTGATTCACAGCGGTGATTTCAAACTCGACCCCACTCCGCTGGATGGACAACGAACCGACCTTGCCCGTTTAGCTCAATTTGGCGACGAGGGCGTGCTGTTGCTGTTGGCCGATTCCACCAATGTTGAGAGTGACGGCTACACCGGCTCGGAACGGGAGGTTGGCCCGCGCTTTGTGCAGTTGATGAATGAAACGAGCGGGATGGTGTTTGTGGCGACATTCTCATCCAATATCCACCGTATTCAGCAAGCGGTAGATGCCGCCCGTGTCTGCGGACGCAGAATCGTCCTCCACGGTCGCAGCATGCTGACCAATACGTCGGTGGCACGCCTGCACGATCAACTCACCATCAGCGATGATGAGCTGATCGACATCAAACAACTTAATGATTATCCACGTCACGAAATCGCCGTAATCACCACCGGCAGCCAGGGGGAACCGCGTAGCGCCCTGACACGAATTTCCGCCGATGAACATCCCCATTTTTCCATCAAAGAGAATGATTGCGTCATCCTCTCTTCGCGTTTTATTCCCGGCAACGAGAAAGCGATCACCTCGGTAATCAACCAACTGTACCGCCGGGGAGCCACGGTTCACTACCAGCGCAGTTGCGGCGTCCATGTATCGGGACACGCCAGCCGCGAAGAATTGAAGCAACTATTGTCTCTGGTAAAGCCACAGTGTTTTATCCCCATCCACGGTGAATATCGCCACCTCGCCCAACACGCTCGCTTGGCCTGTGATCTTGGCGTTAAAGATGAAAGCAGCCTGATCGTTGAAAACGGCCAACCGGTGCTAGTGTCGCGTCACGGCGTGAAACGGCTGGAAGCTGTCGATAACGGGCGAATTTTAGTCGATGGCAAAGGGATCGGCGATGTTGGCACCATGGAACTGCGTGATCGCCACCGCCTCGCCCGTCACGGCACCGTGCTGGCGGTTTTAGCCATCAATCGCAATAAAGGCACCGTACTTCATGGGCCGGAATTGATCAGCCGTGGCTGTATCCCTGAAATCGACAGCAGCCGCTGGCTTGGTGAAGCCGCACATCAGGTGGAACTAATGCTGACTGAGCACCAATTATCACCACAAAGCGACTGGGACGATCTGCGCGTTGAGATCCGTCAAACACTCAGCCGTTTTTTTAAAAAACGTTTACAACGTCGGCCATTAATTTTGCCGATCATCATTCAACTATAGAAGTTAGGCGACATTTTATGACCCTCATCCACGCTATCCTTCTGGGGCTACTACAAGGTGCTACCGAATTTCTCCCCGTCTCCTCTTCGGGGCATCTCGCCATCGCCCAACACTTTATTGATGGATTTTCTCAACCGGGTATTCTGTTTGATGTGGTACTGCATGTTGGCACCCTGTGTGCGGTGATCATCTATTTCTGGAAGGATATTGCCCAGATCACCACCTCGCCATGGTGTCGTCAACCACAGGGGAAAGCGTACCGTCATTTATTGCAGCTGATCATTTTCGGTTCCATCCCCACAGCGGTGATCGGCCTGACCTTCAAGGATGAGTTGACGGGGCTGTTTCACAATATCCCGGTGATCTGTGCCATGCTGCTGATTACCGGCACACTGTTATTTATCGCCGAACGCTGGCGCAGCGCTAAACGTAAAGAATCCCGGCTCACGATAAAGGACGCCTTAATCACCGGGCTGGTGCAGGGCTTTGCCATCATCCCCGGCATATCCCGCTCCGGCTCCACCATAGCCATACTCCTATTTCGCGGTGTCGATGGAGTAACCGCAGCGCGATTCTCCTTTCTACTCTCCATGCCTGCCGTGGGCGGTGCGGCACTGTTGTCGCTACGCGACCTGGATGGATTAGGTGCCGGAGAGTTGCCGCTCTATTTAGCCGGTGGAGTCACAGCCTTTGTCAGCGGCCTGTTATCGATCCATCTATTAATGGCTGTGGTACGCAATAAACGCCTCTGCGCTTTCGCTCTTTATTGCTGGGGCGCAGCCGCAGTGGTATATGTGTTACATTGATACGATAGTCTGGTGGGCAGTACCCACCAAAACCCAGAAATGGACGCCCCATGAAAGAAAAACACAACAGCAACCGGCGCGAATATCTAAAAAAAGAGATCTCAGCTCTGTTCTGGCTGGCGTTCGGCATTTATCTGCTTTTATGTCTAATCTCTTTTAACAACAACGATCCCTCTTTTAACAATAATTTACATACAGACACGGTTCACAACTACGGCGGCCCCATTGGTGCCCACCTCGCCGATTTGATGTACCAGTTGTTCGGCTTATCAGCCCTCATACTCCCCCCGGCTTGCTTCATGTTCACCTGGCGGCTATTGCGCTTTCGCGACATCCATTTGCGCTTCTACAAGGTCGGGGCATTTTTGACCATGCTGTTTTCCCTCGACGGTCTCATCGCCCTTAATATCAG
The DNA here is from genome assembly GCA_034722515.1 of Thermodesulfobacteriota bacterium. Taxonomy (GTDB): domain Bacteria; phylum Desulfobacterota; class Desulfuromonadia; order Desulfuromonadales; family Desulfuromonadaceae; genus Desulfuromonas. The sequence goes on from JAYEOA010000089.1 coordinate 7,650, forward strand.
TAAAGTAAACCTGCTGGATCAAACCATGACCGAGGCGGGCGGCGCTATTGGCCGAATATTTAGCACTACCCTCATCGCTGCCCTTAATATTGGCGGCGCAACGTTGGTGCTAACGGTTTTTTTTCTCGTCTCCACCATGCTGCTCACCCGCTTCTCGCTGGTGTTATTTTTGAAAGGAATTAGCGCCGGTCTTGGCGCACGACTAGAAAGGCGGCGTGAGCAACGGGAACAAAAAAAGATTCAAGCGGAGGAAAAGAAGATAGTCGGACCCGTCATTGCCCCCGCCGTACAACCCGCGCTCAAAAAAGTAAAGCCGGTAAAGGCCAGTAGCAAAAAAAAAGGCAGTATCCCTGCGGAGCAAGAAGCCTTCGATTTTCTCGACATCAGCGGTAACTATCAACTGCCACCCTTATCATTACTCGATTACGACGGCGAGCCACCGAAGCCACCGGATCGCGATTCCTTGATGGCCATGGCACGCATTTTAGAAGCCAAGCTGAAGGATTTTAACGTTAACGGTGAAGTGGTTGAGGTTAAACCAGGCCCCGTAGTGACCATGTTCGAATTCGCTCCGGCACCGGGGATCAAGGTCAATAAAATCTCTGGGTTATCCGACGATCTGTCCATGGCGCTGCGTGCCACGTCGATTCGGATAGTCGCGCCAATTCCCGGACGCGGCGTGGTCGGCATTGAAATACCCAATAATAATCGCGAAATTGTCTATCTAAAAGACATTCTCGAATCGAATCAATTCTGCAAAAGCGGTGGTCGCCTACCTATGGCATTAGGTCAAGATATCTTTGGGCAAACCGCCGTCAGCGATCTGGCCAAGATGCCCCACCTACTCGTCGCCGGTTCCACCGGCAGTGGCAAGTCAGTGTCGATCAACACCATGATTCTGTCGTTACTCTATCGCGCCAACCCTGAGGATGTGCGCGTCATCATGGTTGACCCAAAAATGCTGGAACTGTCGATCTACGAGGGGATTCCCCACCTGCTCCTCCCTGTGGTTACCGACCCGAAAAAAGCCTCACTGGCTCTGGGTTGGACAGTACGTGAGATGGAGCGCCGCTACCAGTTAATGGCAGATAAAGGGGTACGCAACATTGACGGCTACAACAAAAAACTGGCCAAAGAGGAAAAAGACAAGGAACGCCTAACACGTTTGGCCGCCGTAGAAGCCAGTAACAACGACGAGGAGCCGTTCGAGGAACCCGTCGCCCCCATTGATGTACCACCGACTGCCGAGCAAGAGCTCGATCACGGGCATCTACCCTATATTGTGGTCATTGTCGATGAATTAGCCGACTTGATGATGGTCGCCGGACGCGAGATTGAGGAGCATATCGCCCGCTTGGCACAAATGGCTCGTGCCGCCGGTATTCACCTGATATTAGCTACCCAACGCCCCAGTGTCGATGTCCTCACCGGGCTGATCAAAGCCAACTTTCCCACCCGTATTTCATTCAAGGTATTTTCACGTATCGACTCTCGCACCATCCTCGATACCATGGGAGCGGAAAACCTCCTCGGCATGGGTGACATGCTGTTTTTACCCCCTGGCACCAGCAGCTTAGAACGGATCCACGGTGCCTTTGTTTCCGAAGTCGAAGTGCAGCGGGTGGTCGACTTTCTCATCAAGCAGGGCACACCGAGCTACGACAACAGCATCCTCACCCCACCACCAAGCAGCAGCGGCGACAGCGACGCCGATCAGGAATATGATGAACGCTACGATGAAGCCGTGGCTCTGGTTGCTCAGGCACAGCAAGCCTCCATCTCCATGGTACAACGCCGCCTGCGTATCGGCTACAACCGCGCAGCGCGTATTATCGAAAAAATGGAACAGGAAGGGATCGTCGGCCCATCAGATGGTAGCAGCAAAGGACGCGAGGTGTTAATTCAGTCGAGCGATAACGCAGGATAGTCGGAAATTTACCTGTTAAAACTATAGCACCCCACATAGGAGCGACCACCCTTCATTCTTTACCGGCTTTTATCGGTACTTTTATTTGCCCTCTTCCATGATACACCCCATCGAAATAATAATAACAGTATGATAACTTACCTGTGTTTAAATATAGACCTCCCTGAGAAAGGCTAGACTAGACCATGCAACGACATCAATTACGATTTCTCAATAAGTGGCTGAACAAAACCAGAAAATCCTGCACAACCTGAACCTGGAACGCCACCCCGAGTTATCAGACATTTTCTCTGCTAAAAATCCCGAGCAGATTATTCAGCAGCTTGAGTTCCTGCCAAAGATGGGAAAAATCAGCAACGACACACTTTTATTTCTTGATGAAATACAGATCGTTCCTGAAGCAAGTTTTCAAGCTCCTCTTTCTTGATATTGGTTTGATGAACGCAATTTGCAGGCTCGACTGGCGCAACATTTCACAGATGGATGTGGTGAAGTTCATCAACCAGGGGGCTATTGCCGAGCAATTTATCGGCCAGCATCTACAGGCCATGCTTGCGGACAAACCCAACCGGGAATTAAATTATTGGCTGCGCGAAGGAAAGGCAACCAACGCCGAATTGGATTTTGTGATCGCCATCGGAGGAGAGATCGTCCCCATTGAGGTGAAATCAGGCGCGACCGGTACGCTAAAATCGTTACATCAGTTTATGGGATGCAAAAAAGCCCAGATCACCGTCCGCTTCGACACTCAGCTCCCAAGCATACAGCAAATAGACACTGTGATCATGCTCAACAAGCAACAGCAGCGGGTCCAATATCCGTTAATGTCACTACCGCTTTACCTGGTGGAAAGATTAGAAGAGATCGTGCTCGACTATCTTTGACGTATCAGAATTAATCAGACTGAAAGGTCAAGATGACTTGCCCCCTTCGGAAACTTTCAACCTGAAGGAGGGATCAGTTCCAACTCTTGCCATTTTTTTAACGAATTTTCTACACAAAATCTACTTTCTATATATTTCACCAGACAAATAACCATTTTACCAACCGAAGAGCAGCATTCAAACCAG
>JAYEOA010000090.1:0-10556 GCA_034722515.1 Thermodesulfobacteriota bacterium
ATTGCTGGTAAAGATGTTGCCGAGGCATTAAACTACTCGCCTGCTACGGTGAGTAGAGCTTCTCAACGTGGCGAAAGCTTGTTCAATGATAATAAGAATTTACATTCTTTGGTTACAATGTAAATATGTAAAGAACGTCCCCTGTCTGTGTAATGGCTGTGAGACAAAAAATTCTGTTTGTCGATGATGAACAATTGGTTTTGGATGGATTAAAGAGAATGCTCAGACCGTTTCAAGATAACTGGCAAGCATTCGAATCAGTAAGTTGCAACACAAGAAACCTGTTCAAGTTTATCCTTCACCCTCAGGTTCCGATTTTTTCTTGCCAAAAAAGCGTGCCACCCACACACCAACTTCATAAAGAACAATAAACGGCAGCGCTATGGATGTTTGGGAAAATAGATCGGGCGGCGTGAGCATAGCACCGATAATAAAAGCTACGAGAAATGCGTAGCGCCGATTTTTAGCTAACCATGCATAATCGACAATACCCAACCGGGCGAGAAAAAAGATTACGATGGGCAACTCGAACACCAGACCAAATGCCAACAACAGGCGGATGGACATGCTGAGGTAGCCACCCATAGACAACATCGCTTTTACGTCACTGACACCGATGCCATAATTGATCAAAAAAGTAAAGATAACCGGAAAGACAAAGGTAAAGCCAAAGTAAGTACCCGCCGCAAAGCACAGACAACTGCACAGCACAAAGGGAACAGTCAGTCGTTTTTCGCCGGAATACAATGCCGGGGCAATAAACATCCATAACTGCCATAATATCACCGGCAAAGCGAGCAACAGCCCAGCAACAGCTCCAACCTTCAAGTAGGTAAAAAACGGCTCGGTGGCATGGATAAACACCAGCGAATTACCTTCGGGTAGTGCCTGACGCACCGGATCAGCGATAAATTGAAACAACATTTCAGCGTAGGAGTAGCAGGCAGCAAAACCGACAACCCAAGCAACAACAGCAATGATCAGCCGCCGCCGCATCTCTTCGATATGACCAAAAAACGACAGTTCCTGCTCACTCATGGACGATCTCGTCCGACCCGGCGGCTTTTGGCTTGGTCGCCGCCACATCAGCTTCATCTACCGCGTCTATAGTTGCTGACGTATCGTCACCTCTGGAAGTGTCAAACGATACCTCCTCCGGCGTTTCTTTGACTGCATCATTATTTTGCTGGGCATGTAATTCGGGTTGTTGCTGCGGCGAAGCAACATGTGCTTCAAGGTTGATGGTATTTTTCAAGTCATCCGTCGCCCGACGGAACTCCCGCATCCCGCGCCCGAGGGCTCGCGCAACATCGGGCAATTTAGCCGGCCCGATAAAAACAACCGCGATCACCAAAATGACCAACAATTCCGGCATTCCTATCCCAAACATGAATCAAACCTCTTTATCGTTAGTGTCATCTAGCTGGTCATTTTCATCGTGATTCAAACCCTTCTTAAAATTACTGATCCCCTTGCCAAACCCCGATCCAAGCTGGGGTAGGCGTTTGGCACCAAACAGCACCACAACAATCACTAGAATAATAATGAGTTCTTGCGAACCAAATCCAAACATATTCAATCCTTTCGTTAGCCGTCAAGACAAGCCAACAGTTGTTTGCTGTGACGCACATCTTCCACGCGATTCAAATTAATAAAAGCAGTATCAATATCACGGATATCAACGAGTTGAGTAATAGGGACTTCGCAAACTCGGAGATTAGCCAGCACGTCAATAATTTTAAATTGACGACATTTTAACGCCTGTTCCATCACCGGCAAGCAGCGTTTGGAGTAACAGGCGAACAGCGGTTCAAAACCTTTATCGCTGGACGGGACAACGACATCGCAATCATCATCGATAAAGGATAACAAATAACGGGCAACGTCCATATTCACAAAAGGCAAATCCGCCGCCGTAACAAAAACCCACCCTGTTGTCGCATGGTGTAATGCGGAGTGAATACCGCCCAATGCACTACCTGGATAAATATCATGATAAATGGGCAGATCATAGGATTTAAAGTTCTGGTGCTGATTGGCAATCACCATCACGAAAGTGAACAATTGCTGAATCGGTCGCAAAACCCGTTCAAACAGGGGGACACCACCGACATCGAGAAACAGCTTATCCTGCCCCATACGCCGACTTAAGCCGCCGGCAAGTATCACTGCGCAAATATCAACAGCTATCACCATATTGATATTCGGTGTTTGTCGGCGTAACACGGCGAACACCGAGTTCCCCTTTCATGTCTAAACTGGCCATCAAATAGGCGACATCCACCTGCGTTGCATCCCAATAATCCACATTGTCCAGCCCCCAAGCCTGCGTCACTTTTTGACTCAAACGACTGCGCACGGTCCAGATCATAGGGCACTTTAACTCGTTGACAAGTTGGTGTAAAGACCCCGCCCATCCGCCACCACGTAATTCTAGGGGACCAACTTCATCAACAATCACCAGATCTACCCCGCGCAAATGCCCGGGCTGTAGTGCAGCATGACCAAACTGCAATCCTTGATCAAAAAACCCATAGGGACCATTGCGAACGTCCATGGTATCGGCATCGGTTCGGCACAGCGGACAGCTCTTCTTGGTCTGTAAATCGACCAAATCAAAACCATAGCGACGGTTGTTACGCCACAACCCTTTTGCCAGCAGTCCGCCCACGATAAAGCCTGCTAGCTCCAGCTCGGCTACCAGCATTTGTACCATGGATGTTTTACCGCAACCACGGTCGCCAACCAACAAATAGACCGGCTCGGATCGACACTGCTGACGAAAGGTATCGAGCCAACTGTCGGTTTGACGTAACACCCGGGCCAGTGCTTTTAATGGTGAACGCAATGGCAATTTTTGCGCCATCAAAGAACCCAACATGTGAGGCATCACCCGGAAGGCGAGTTCAAGGGCGATGGAAAATTGCCCCATCCCCCGTTGTTGCAACAGGCGTTTAATTACAGGATTACCTAGTTCAACCCCCAGAGCGGTAAATGCCACCAGTAGCAGTACGGCTCGCAGGTTCATCTGGAAGCCAATCATGATACTCGCCAGCTTTAAGTTCAATTGTTGATCGTGCAAGCCGCCGAGGAATACCCCGGCTAATAGGGTTATTAAAACAAAGGCAATCCAAAATCCCGGCTTGCAAAAACGCCGATAAGCACCACGATAACGATAGAGACATGCGGCACTATACCCCAGGCAAAAAATCGTTCCGTATGCAAAAGGGGTCGATGACAATAGCCATAAGCCAACTATAATAGCCAGCACATGACTGATCAGCCAGCGCAATGACCAGTGAATTTTGTGGTTCGAAGCACTAATCTTTGCATCGTCGGCACCTGGTTCAACCGGGATGGGGGTCAATTCTCGCAGTTGGACACCTAGACGCCATCCAATTGCGACGGCAATGCTGGCGAGGGTAATATACACCAGTACCACCACCAATAAAAATTGTTGTGTTTGTAACCACTCCAGGGACAACCGTTGTTGTATCTGGACTAGCATTTCCACATAGAGATCCAACATATCGCTACCGTAAAAGAGCAACAACCGCCCCACCTTTTGCACTGGCAACCACAGCATGGCCAAACAACCGGCAATAAGACACCCCAGCCGATTACGACCAAAAAGGCGAATTCCGCTTTCAAACAGGAAGGCTTCAGCCATAATAGCAACCATCGGACCAAAGAGGATCGCGCTGGGAGATAACGATTTCATCGCTGCACACACCAAGCCCGCTCGCCACACCAAACCGGTTTCGGACCAGAGCCGAAGCATGGCAACTAGAAATACCAACGCAATCGCCGCAAGGAGGCTCCCGGCAAACGGCAAACGCAGATTATGCAGAAAACTACCGAGGACAATCTCCATACAGGCCCACAGACTACCGGCAACAGCAGCCTTCAACCATATATCATCAAGTTTTTTCCCCACCATTCCCCCTTCTGGCTCATCAGAACTGATAGCGCAACCCAGCGTATAGCTGGCGTCCCGGCTGCGGGAATCCCGCTTCTAACTGGTAATCTTCATCGAACAAATTTCGCACTCCTACATGCCACTGCCACTGCTCGAATAGTTCCAGATTAAATTGAGCATTGCACAGCCAGAAATCATCCGAGCTCTGCCACAGCAGGGTTGTGCTGTCTTGATAATAACGACGACTATTCCACTGTGCTTCGGTTAACAGATTAAGCGCTTCAGACAGTTGCCAGACCACCGATAGCTGGGCTTTGTGGCGTGATCGATAAGGCAGATGATCACTGCTGCGCTCGGCGGAACGATTAGTGGCATCGAGCAAGGTGTAATGGGCATTCACTTCATGACCATCACTAAAGCGATAACGCAGCGATAACTCGCCGCCAACATAACGCGCATCACCTACATTTTGTAACTGCTCCAAACCTGCTCCTAGCGGTTGATTGTCGATCAGATCATCAATCCGGGCATAAAACAGACTCATCGTGACCACGGCTGCATCACCGAATTGCTGCTCAAGCCCTACCTCATAGTTGACACTACGTTCATGTTTGAGTTTTTCGTTGGCTTGAACTCTTGCATCATCCAGCCCTGAATACAACTCTTTCAACGTTGGGAAACGCACCTTTTTTGCCACGGAAAACCAGCTACGGGTTGCGGGAGTAACCTGCCAGTTTAATCCCATCAATGGATTCCATGCATCCTCACTATCGCGATCAAAATCACCGCTTGGTGTCAATGGTCGTTGCAGGTCATAACTAAGACCAACCACCACTGCCAGATGTTCATTGATGGCGATATTGTCTTCCACGCTAAAGGCATATTGTTCACTGCGATTGGTGAGCCAAGGCTGGAAACGATCAGATTGGGAACGATGTACGTCACGCCGGTAATGGAGGGCGACACCTGCCTCATGTCGCGAAGAAAGGGCAGGTCTGAAGGTCAGGCTTCCGCCATAGCTGTGGTCATCGTAGGTACTGTGAAAAGCATAGCGCCGTGTCTGGCTGGTAAGGCTGTCGTCATCATAAGAATCAAGCACATTATCGAAGGTGTCGTAAAACAGTCGGCTGTGCAACTGTCCGGCATCAGCAAGCTGACTTCTACCGCTGAGATAATAGGTCGTTCGCTGCCACTGGCTGAAGCGCCAGTAACGTGCCCTGCCATCATCAATGGCGGGCATCCCCCACTCACTATCGACACGCTGGACACCAACGGCGTATTCATGTCCATCCGCTGGTTCAAAACCAATCTTGAGAGCTAAATTTTCCCGCTCACGATCACTGTTTTGGCGGACACCACCATTCTCATTGTCTTGGGAAGTATAATCATCGGACAAGCGAAAATCTTCGCTATCGCTGTAGCCGTAATCGGCACTGAGATAGTAACGCTGTTGGCGACTGGCAACTCTGACATGTCCCCAGGCGGTTCCACGCTCGGCAACCCCGACGGCAACCGTTGTTTCAAGAGAACGCTCGGGCTTGGCGGTGATCAAATTCACCACGCCACCCATGGCTGTACCGCCATACAAGACCGAGCTGTTACCGCGTGTCACGGTAATTTTGGCAATACTATCCAAGGGCAAACTGCCACTGTCAATATAGCCGTCGTAGGGAACCATCAGGGCAATGCCATCAAGGAGAACCGGCACCTGACGCTGTTCAAAGCCACGAATATTGAAGGTTAATTCGTTGCGCCGTCCAATACTGGTATAAACTCCCGGCAGGGACTGAATAGCATCGGCAAGGGTCTGCGCCCCACGTTGTTGCAATTGCGCTTGAGATAATTCATCGACAGCAGCCACCTGAGTAATGGTCTGGCGACTGTCCTTTACCACAATCTCGCCCAAATCGAATGGTTCAGCCCGCCCTTCGCTTGAAGGCAATACACAGAGACAAAACAACAACCACCCCCAACGCTGAATCATATTCCTCTCCCACAACAAATTCACATTACAAAAAGTTACCGTCCATCCCAATGGAATTTCAAGCTTTCCTGTCGACATGCCGCAACACAAAGACCACAATTCCAACAATGGCTAGTTTGTCCCTCTCCAATCTCAGGCGACAACCCAAGGGGACAAGCACGCTGGCACTGTTGGCAATGGGTACATTGTTCCACATTGTTGACCACCTGCAACCGCCGTTTACGGCCAATCAGGGACAACAAGCCCCCCAACGGGCACAGATAGCGACAGTACAAGCGACGAGTCACCAACAAATTAAGCACCAGCACCACCACCAATATGGCAATTTCCAAACTAACGGTTTGGAAAAAAACCAGATTCATCAACTCGCGCCCGACAACCCCTGGTGGCGAAAGAAAAACAAACAGAGGGACACCCAACAACATGGTCAATAACAGTTCCCCTCCCAGAGCCAGCCACAAGGTGTAACGCGGTAAAATTATACTCTGCGGCATTTTATTGCTACGGCGCACGCTTTTACTCAGCCATTCACCACATTCAGATAAGAACGATATCGGACAAACCCAGGAGCAAAAAACCCGCCCGAACAATGCAGCCAGCAGCAACGGCAACAACATACCAACCAATAATGGCCCGTAAAAAGATTTGCTGACCAATATCCGCTCTAAGCCCTCAAGGGGGGAAACAAACCACAGGTTCCCGATACTGAGGGATTGAAACCAACCCTGCACAAAATCGATCTGGAAGTAATAGTTGAGCAGTGGCGTTAATATCAGCAATAGAAATGCCAAACTCAACATCACCAACCGCCAACGATTAATATGTTTTTGTTTAACAGCGATCATTTCGTCCTCTTCTTAACGACCAACAATGTTGCTGTCGGCTGGCAAACTGAATTCTCTGGCATAGAGGGGTTCAATATTGATAGCCTTGCCCCCATTCTTGCGCGTAATCGGGCAGGCATGGGTACATATTCCACAACCGGTGCAATAACGTTCATCTATAACCGGTCTGAACTGCTCCAGCCGAATAGCAATATCCTGAAAAGGGCAGACGCTATAACAGGTGCGGCACAGTATTTCATCTTTCCAAGAAACACAGCTATGTTTATCCACCACAGCCAAGCCCATGCGTGTTTTATCCTGAGCAACCTTCAGCAGAGCACCGCTCGGACAGATTTCAACACATTTCATACACAGATAGCAGGGGATCTGTTCCACATCGACAATCGGTGTCCCCGAGAACACCCCATGCTCCAATCCCAAAGGGATAACGCAGTGATAGGGACAAACCTCGACGCAGCGTCCACAACGGATACAGTTACCGGCGAAATACTCCTCAGGTACAGCTCCCGGAGGCCGCAGGCGATTGGTTCGCACTGCAAGACCAAAGCGCTGACGCGCCAGAAGCCGTCCCGGCAACAACAGTAGTGAAAGCAAAACACCTTTAAAAAATGTTCGCCGTTTATGTGAACCGAACATAGCGCTAATACTTTTTCTTACGACCAAACGGATTCTCGATAACCAGTTCCCCCCGTTCAATCTTTTCGACTTCATCTTCCGCATGAAAATAGGCAACACCAACCGTGAGAACCGGCTCAAGTGCTTCGATATTTTTCACCTGCGCTTCCATCACATCGGAGGTCACCGAATCGATCACAGCGACAATATTGCCGCTTTCATCAAAACCATGCACCTCAACGTCGTCAATATCATTCAGTTGACCTGCCACTTCGTCGACAAGTTCGGGCTGGGCATTCACTACAAAACCACCTATAGGCATAATGTGCTCCTCCAAACAGAGAGGAGGAAGAGTATGCGATTCCTCTCCCCCCCCACTGCACATGTTTATCAACCGTTGAGAGTCGTTACATAAGGCTTCAACGCCCTAGAACCGGAGATCCGGCGAACGCGACAAGCACATATCTTGAATTCCGGCTCTTTAGAACCTGGATCCCAAGCATCCATACACACCTTATTGATCATCCGATCCTCATGCATGTCGTGCCAATAGGCAAACACCATCCCCTCCATTGGGCCCTCGACTACCTTGGCCGGCATCTCAACCTTGCCACGGCGTGATTCGATCTCCACCATGTCACCGGGACGCACACCCATTTTCTTCGCATCTCTGGGGTTAATCTCGACAAAGGAGTAGGGATTGGCACGCAGCAGTTCAGGAACCCTTCCGGTCATGCTGGTGGTATGCCAGTGATCAATAATCCGTCCGGTAGACAAATAAAGTGGATAATCGGCATCGGGCTCTTCAGCCGCACCAACGTAGGGTCGCAACCAAATCCACAATTTTTTATCCGCATGTGCCGGACCGTAAAACTGATAGGGTTTATCATCCTTGGCCTCAGTCTCGGCCATAGGATCGCTGCCACGGACAAACTTCATCACCGTACCACCGGTCAAGGCAAACTCTTTGGTTGGAGCTGGCCACTGAACACCATCAGCCATGCTCTCAAGCACCTCATAAGTAGCTCCACGCAGATCGTTATCGCGTCCCTTAGTCAGCTTCTGGGTGTATTCTTCCCACACCGCTTTTGGCAGTTCATAATCAGGCTCTTTACCGATAAACGGTGCTACGCACTGGGCAATCACCGGATCGTTGAGTTGTTTAGCTAGTCGCAGTGCCCATTCCCTCACAGTCCACACCTCCGGCATCGCTTCACCCGGAGCATCAACCGCCTTAGGGGTAATCTGCGAACGACGTTCGGTGCAGCCATAGACACCGGTTTTTTCAAAATGAAATGCTGTTGGTAGAATCAGGTTGGCACATTCAGTGATTTTAGTCGGGAAGATATCGGTACACACAATAAATACATCATCGGACTGCATCCCTTTACGATATGGCGTCACATTGGGCAAGCTCTGTGCAGGGCTGGTGCAATTGATCCAAATAGCCCGTACCTTCTTGTCGTTGATCGCCTTAAACATGGTCATGGTATGATAACCGGGTTTGGGTGGAATGCGTCCACGCGGTATCCCCCAGGCATCCTCCACCTGATTACGTAATTTTTCTTTGACCACCAAACGGTGCCCAGGTAGGATATGACACAAACCGCCACCCTCACGCACGCCGCCACAGGCGTTGGGCTGCCCCGTCAGCGACAGACTATCCGCTCCTGGCTTACATAACTGCCCGGTGAGTAAATGGAGATTATGAATCAGATTGTTCGCCCACACCCCCTGTTTGCGCTGATTAATTCCCATACACCACATGCTCAGTGTCCCCTGCGATGTAGCAAACCAGCGGGCGGCAGTGCGAATATCATCGGCGGTAATATTGCCGCCACAGGTTCTGGCAGCTTTTTCGGGAGTATAGTCTTCCAGCGACGCTTTATACGCCGCCATGTCCACCTGTTTTTTATCCTTGCCGACTCTAAACACACAGTAATCGTTAAGAAATTTTTGGTTGTACAGTTTTTCTTCAATAATCACATAGGCCATAGCGTTCATTAGCGCCAGATCGGTACCGGGGAGAAACTGCATGTGCATATCGGCAATACGCGATGTGGGTGAGATACGCGGATCGGCATTGATGATCTTCACCTTGTCAGGATTATCCAGCTTATGTCGCATAACGCGCCGAAAGAAGACCGGATGCGCCTCAGCCATATTGCTACCGATGATAAACATACAGTAGCTGCGCTCGATATTGGCATAACCGCCGATGGGCTCATCGGCTCCAAATGAGGTGAGATAACCACCAACGGCACTGGCCATACACAAGCGGGGATTGCCCTCGACATTGTTGGTTTGCAAACCACCGCGAAACACCTTCTGAAACAGGTAGGTCTCTTCGGTCTGGCACTGGCCGGAGCCATAATACGCCACAGAATCGTTGCCATATTTTTTAACTGAATCGGCAAACCCTTTAGCGGCAAGATCTAACGCCTGATCCCAAGAAACTTCACGAAACGGTTGATTTTTCTTCTCTCGATACTACGGCTTTATCAAGCGATCCGGGTGCTGCATAATCTTATAGAACAGCATCCCCTTCATACACAGGTAACCATAATTGGTACGCGCCTTGGGCACACCACGCAGGGCAACGGGACGCCCATCTTTCACTCCCATTTCCAGACGACAGCCAACCCCGCACAGACGACAGGTTCCGCGCACCCACTTATCTGCATCTACAGCTTGAGCCACATTCTGTTGCCCTACGGGCAGGTTCATCCTAACATAGGAGGCCGCAGTCAAAGCCGCAGATCGCTTTATAAAATCTCTTCTTGTTACACTCATTGCCCCCTCCTATTTCTGATGACCAGTAAATTTATGGGTCAAGTGACATGCCCAGCACGGTGTTGTATCCGCATGTTCCATTTCACCTGCATGACAGAATGAACAACTATCCACTGCCGGCACTTTAGTCAACTCTTCATAGGTTCTATGACACTGATAACACTTAACAGTGGCAATACCGTGAGCAGAATCATACCAATCATTATAAATTCCCGGTGTAACATCTTTATGACATTCAAAACATGGCAACAATTTTTCCTGTTCAGTCAAGGTAGGATGATCAGCTAGAACCGCTTGTGGTATGGTCACAACCTGCTTAGCTTGACCGTTAAGCGCTGTGTTACACGCTGTCAATCCAGCAACCAACACCAGTAAAAACAGCACTGAAATAAGTTTTTTC